>JAFGVF010000197.1 GCA_016938155.1 Candidatus Cloacimonadota bacterium | reverse complement strand
TCTTAATACTTGGAACTCATCAAATGTGTCTTCCGAATCAACTTCCCAAAATATCTCTACTGCGTGTCCCCCATGGTGTTCAATAGTATGTGCCGTAAATGAGAGAATGTGCCCGAATTTAGCTTTTGCATTAAATGCAAATACAGCCATTGCCAAAGTAGTTAGCAGTAGTAATCCAATGAATAGTCTTTTCATTCGCCCCACCTTATATTTTCAAAATCAGGAGTTTTGTTTAGTTTATATTCCAGCGTATCAACCGGGGCAATATCCCTCACAAAGTAACAATTATTATCAAAGCTACTATATCCTCTGAAGTTTCCTATGTAAACACTATATGTCTCTCCATCAGGTTGTACCCAATTATCATTTTCTAAAAAAGGGCTGGTAACTGAGGAACCGCAAGAGATAAGGAACATAGAAACAATGAGGATTCCTAACATAAATCTTCGCATAATACCTCCTATGGTACAAATTAGTTAAATTGATTTCTCTATGTCAAATAAAAAACATATGGTATTGTAAGAATAAGTAAAATGTAATAAATGAGTTGCCAATAAGACTTATCAATTCAGGAAATACCACTGAATCTCAGCAAGATAAGTTCGAGGCAGGATGTCCCTTCCCATCACATTTCTTTCATTGAGAACATTCTTCATATACCCGCGGAACTCAAAGATTCTGCTTATCTGAAATCCGAAATAGTAGTCATAAACCAGATATTCGGGGATTGTTCTGATTTCGTTATTATAATCGGAGACATATATAGCCTGAATCCCTGTTTTCAGAGCATTGTCAGAAATCATAGGTTTCACGAAATCAAGATTAAATCGACTCTGCCATTCCGGGTAATACTGCAATTCCTCCAGCTTTTGCTGATAGATAGTATTACCTTTCAGAGTAACATTCCATTGGAACAGCTTCACCAAAACAGAGGCATCAATGTCGGCATACAACCCTGTTTCTTCCGGTTCAATGACATTTTTATCATCACCCTGTATAGTTTGTTGAAAATTATAGGTTGTTTTCGTTCCAACAATGGTCTTGAGTTTAAAGTGCTCAAGATTAAGGTCAAAGCCACCTGCGACAATCTGCTTTGTATGAGCCTCGGTGTAATCTTCAAAGTATGCCCTGTAATTCAAGGAATCCTTACCTGTCCCTGATTCAGGCTTATCCCTGTCGGAGAGCAAATAATCTGCAGTCAGCCCAAGCCATTTCACGAGCGGAATATTGAGTTCTGTTTGGGAAAGATATAATTGTGGAGTATGTTTATAAACAGCTTGTTCTTTCAGACTGAAGATACCAAAATCACAGTTTCCGGTAAAGGAGGTAATGTGTTTGGAATCCGGAGAATCCTGATAAAGCTCCTGAACATCATAATTGGCATCTCTTTCCACGAATTGATAGCTCAATTTAGCCTGCCAGGTCTCTGTCTCATGGTGCAAGCCTGCCAGGTATTGCCGGATATCGCTTTTCAGCTTGAATTCAGGTACATCAGAAGAGTATTGTAACGATTCTGATTTATAGCCTAATAATACCAGCCCTGAATCAAATCCGACAGTAACAGTTCTGCCTTTCTCAGTAGCAGAGCTGAATGTCCCTAAACCGTAAACCGGCATGATATTATGAGAAGGTATCTTCTGATTAATGGATGAAAAGCTTAATTTTATATCTCCGAGAGCACTTCTATAGATACTTGAAACCTTTGTGTTCCCGGTTGTCTCCACAGAATTACCCCAATAACCGTACTCAAAGTGCATATCGGCTCGAACAAGCAGGTTCTTTAAACCGAGGGAGTTATTCTTCATAAAAGAGATATTGGCAATGTTATGGTCATTCTCCCCTATACCGGCATAAATGGTTGTAAGGGCAGGTTGATAGGGATAGTATTCCTGTTTAAACTCATAAAAGAAGCCTGTTCTATCCAGGTAAGAAGTACCTTTCTCCGTTTTAATTCTATGTAACGGACTTGCAGCTGAGGCAAGCACACTGTAATTATCATCATCAATAAAAACATCCTCTGTAGTAGGAGCAGCAAAGTGGAGGTTGGAAGTATAAACACCCGGATTCAGACCGGCTAAATCATCATAATACCTTTTTCTGTGTCTTACGGCATATTCAATCATCTCTTCTTTGATTTTAGCCGGTTGGAACTCAACTCGAGCCAAAATTTTATTAAATTCATCTTTGGAGATAAGCTTCACATCAAAGTATTCATTGGATTGAGCAGCCACGCTGTCCATTAAGGCAGGCTTAAATTTCCAGGTCATCATCTCTGCTTTCCAGTCTTCCCGCTCTTTATATGCTTTGGTAATAATATCTACATAAGTTACCGTGCTGTCCGGCTCAACTGTCATGATCACTCTGATTGTTGGTGGATTGGGAAAGATAAAATCATCATCCTGCACTACAATCATTAACTCTTTAACCGGTTCAGCCTTAATGAAAACAGGAAGTTCATCAGCAATTATTATGTTTGCTATCAGTAACAATAACGATAAAAGAACCTTTCTGTTTAGAGCCATTGATGCTCCTTGTACCATTTATAGGTATCGGAAATATTCTTTTTGAGGTTCGCCTGTGGATGATAATCCAGTAATCTTCGAGCTTTCTCAATACTGCAAAGCCAATTTTCCCCTTTAAACTCTTTTATCTTCTGGAAATTAATCAGAGTTGGCTTTTTCTTGATGGCTCCGAAGAGTTCCGAGACAGCTGCAACCGGATACAGCAGCATTTCCTGGAGACTCATCCTGAAGGTTGTTCCCTGCATAACCTCAATTACGGCATCCAGAAAGTCCTCCTGAAAATAAGCCTTGCCATCGTGAGCAAAGAATACTTCACGATAAGCTTTGGGATTCAAACTTGCCAATTGGATAAAATCGCACAACTCATCTGCGGAGATGAAGTTCACCAGTTTTTGTTTGCCAATCGAGAGACCGAGATGTTTCTTAACCATCTTAAAATATTGCAGAAAATCCTTTTCTCCGGGACCATAAACCGATACGGGACGGATAATTGTCCAGGGTTGAGAGCACTTATCCTTGATAATCTGCTCTGCAACAAGCTTTGATTTTCCATACCAGGTCAGTGGTTTAGGAATATCACATTCCTTCGCGAGTCGTCCCTTCTCTGCCATCCCTCCGGCAGCCTGACTGCTCAGAAAAATGAAATGTATTGTATGCTCAAGCGAGTTCAGAACCTCCACAATCGTCTCAACTAAATCAATATTCGTTCGCTGAAACTCATTCCATGTACGGGCTTTAGTAAGGGCAGCGGTGTGAATTAGCAGGTCACAATCGGATAAAACGGCAGTCAAAGCTGTTTTATCGGTGTAATCAATTTCAATGATGAGAGATTTATCATCTATCAGCTCCTGACTCGAATTCTTCCGCATCAATGCCTTTACGGTATCACCTGAATTGGTGAAACTCTTAACCAGTGAACTCCCGATAAAGCCGTTTGCACCCGTTATCGCCACTCGTTTCATAATCTATCCTTGAGCTTTTTTCTAAGAAAAAGAGACAATCATTATTTGTCAATCAGAATGAGGAAGAGAAGATTCATAATGACTGAGCACATAAATAAAAAGAACATTTTGAAAGAGATGAATCGTAGGGACACAACAATTTGTGCCCTCCTGAAATGGAAGTATTGCTTTAGCTGTACTCTTCATGTAACGCAATTGTGATTTCTGGTTACTAAGCCCCGATGCTTTCTGGTTACTAAGCCCCAGCTTAGTAACCTTTTTCATTCCCAAGCTGGGGCTTGGGAACGAGGTATAAATTAGATTCACAGTGCGTTTTATGGGGAGTTCGGTCATTTTCACACCTCTTTTACCCTTGTGCACTGTCCTGAATAAGTTTACTATGTTTTAGTTACTCATTTTACTTCAATTGATTGAAATAATTCTTTCATTTCTAAGTTTGTA
>JAFGVF010000196.1 GCA_016938155.1 Candidatus Cloacimonadota bacterium | reverse complement strand
TTTCTTGTTATAACTCTTCTGTATAAATCATTAAAGTCTGCCGTGGCGAATCTTCCACCATCAAGTGGAACTAAAGGCCGAAGTGTCGGTGGAAGAACCGGTAACACTTCCAGAATCATCCACTCTGGCAGGTTGCCTGAGTTTCTGAAAGCTTCAACAATCTTTAACTTTTTGATGAGCTTCTGCTTTTTTAGCGGAGATGTTTCCATTAATATCAATGTTTTAAGATTCTGAGATTCTTTCTCCATATCAATTTCTGAAAGCATATATCGTACAGCTTCTGCACCAATCATGGCTAAGAAGTTATCACCAAGCTGGTCTCTCTTTTCATAGTATTCATCAGTATCAATAAGCTCATACCTTTCATAAGGAGAGTCACCGGGTTCAATAACGACATAAGATTCGTAGTAAAGAATTCTTTCTAAGGTCTTTGTTGTTAAATCAAGCAGTGTGCCTATTTTACTTGGTGAACTGGTTACAAACCAGATATGCGAAACCGGCACAGCAAGCTCAATATGACCCATACGGGTTCTACGAACCCGAGAAGAAGTAACCTCTACTCCGCAACGGTCACAGACAGTTCCTGAGAACCTTTTTTTCTTATATTTTCCGCATGAGCATTCATAGTCCCTTTCCGGTCCGAAAATTCGTTCACAAAAAAGACCATCCTTCTCAGGCTTCAGAGTACGATAATTGAGAGTATCGGATTTAGTGACTTCACCATATGACCAGCTTCTGATTGCTTCCGGGGATGCAATCTTAATCCGTACGGCATCGTAATTGTCTATTTTCTTTTCGCGTTTTATTTCTCTTATCACTATTACCTCCGACTAACTGTGGTCTTCCTTGATAAATTCAATATCAAAACCAAGTGATTTAAGCTCACTGATTAACACATTAAATGATTCAGGAACACCGGGTGGTGGTGGATTCTTTCCGCTTGTTATCGCTTTGAAAGCATTTGTTCTGCCATCAACATCATCAGATTTTATGGTAAGCATTTCTTCAAGAAGATGTGCAGCACCGTATGCTTCAAGAGCCCAAACCTCCATCTCTCCTAATCTCTGACCACCATGCTGAGCCTTTCCGCCCAATGGTTGTTGAGTTATTAGAGAATATGGTCCGGTCGAGCGTGCATGCATCTTATCTGCAACAAGATGATTCAGTTTCATCATGTAGATGACACCAACTGTAACTCTCTCTTTGAAAGGTTCTCCGGTTTTTCCATCGAATAGAACTTGTTTTCCATCAGGAAGTATTTTCGCTTTTTTCAATTCTTCACTGATATCTTCCCAAGTTGCTCCATCAAAAATTGGAGTTTCTACATCAAATCCGAGAAAGCGTGCTGCCATTCCAAGATGCGTTTCCATAATCTGTCCGATATTCATTCGAGATGGAACACCCAAAGGATTAAGCACAATATCAACTGCTGTGCCGTCTTCCATAAATGGCATATCTTCAATTGGGGCTATGATCGAAATTACACCCTTGTTTCCATGACGACCGGCCATTTTATCTCCAACCTGAATCTTACGCTTCTTGGCGATATAGACTTTAACCATCTTACGAACTCCATAAGGCAATTCGTCTCCATGTTTAAGTCTATCGCGTTCTTTTTTATAAATATTGTCGCTCTCGTCCTTTGCATTTTTAACCGCAAGAATCACATTCTGATAAATCATAAGGTTCTTCTCAGGGTCTTCAACAAGTTCGAGGTCTGTATTAAGTCGTTTAAAATCAATTCTATTTAAATCGTCAGCAGTTATCTTCTTTGCAGGAGCGATGAAAGGAACTTTTGTCTTTTCATGAATAATATTCTTCGCTACTTCTCCAAGCAGATACTCTTTCAATCTTTCTTCTCGATACTCTTCAATACGCTGACGACGAGAAAGCTGATCTGATTTCAATCTATTGATTGTAGCCTTATGATCTTCTTCAAGGTCATTGTAGTCTTCGTATCTTGAGAATACTTTAACATCGATAACATATCCTTCCATTCCCGGTTTCGCCTTAAGAGAGCTATTCGTAAAATCACCGGCTCTGTCACCAAAGAGGGCTCTCATAAGATTCTCTTCTGGTGAAGGGTCGATTTCAACACTCTTAGGAGTTATTTTACCAACAATGATGTCTCCTGCTTTTACCTGTGAACCGACTCGGATAATACCGGTCTTATCAAGGTTTCTGAGGGACTGAACCGGAACATTAGGAATATCGTAAGCAAGTTGTTCTTTACCATTTTTTACATTACGAACAAGCACTTCAAGCTCTTCGATATATATCGAAGTCAAGGAATCCTCTCTTGCTACTTTTTCGCTTAGGATTATAGCATCCTCGTAATTATATCCATACCAAGGCATGAACGCAACAAGCATATTTGTTCCAAGAGCAAGTCTTTCGTCTTCAATGCAGGCTCCGTCTGTTATCTGCTGACCGGCTTCAACTCTCTGCCCTTTCTTGACAATCGGGCGTTGGTTAATGCAAGTATCTTGATTAGAACGGAGGAATTTTTTCAGGCGTATTCTTCGCATATCGCTGAATGATAAGTAGTTTGCTGCTTTCTTATCAGGTTCAATCTCGATGTATTCAGATGTTACACTTTTTACTACACCATTGTAAGGAGCAAGTAAGACAGTTCCTGAGTTTTTAGCTACTACTTTCTCCATACCGGTACCAACTACTGGTGCCTGTGGATTAAGCAATGGAACTGCTTGTCGTTGCATGTTTGAACCCATCAGGGCACGATTGGCATCATCATGTTCAAGGAAAGGTATCAAGGCAGCAGAAATGGAAACCATCTGCTGAGGTGAAACATCCATGTACTGAACTTCGTTTGGATGAACCAAAACAAATTCGCCTTTCGTCCTTGCATAGATAAGTTCATCAGTAATCTGATGGTGTTTATCGATTGTAACATTGATTTGGGCAATTAAGTAATTATCTTCCTGTGCCGGGTCAAGGAAATCTACTTCACCGGTAACTTTTCCATTTACTACTTTGTAATAAGGTGTTTCCAGGAAGCCTAAATGATTGATTCTCGAATATATGGATGGAGAAGAAAGCAATCCGATATTAGCTCCTTCAGGAGTCTCAATCGGGCAAACTCTACCATAATGAGAGTAGTGAACATCTCGAACTTCGAAGCCGGCTCTTTCTCTTGTGAGACCACCGGGACCAAGAGCAGAAAATCTTCTCTTATGAGTCAAGGCAGCTAAAGGATTAGCCTGTTCCATATACTGAGACAACTGTCCGGTTAGGAAGAATGTATTGATAACACTGATGAGGGCATTGCTGTTTACAAGGTCATGAACAGTAACTTCATCGTTGTTAGCTATTGCCATGCGTTCCCTTGCAATTCTGGAAACCATACTCAAACCCATGGTATATTGTTCTTCTAACAACTCACCAATCGTGCGAATTCTTCTGTTGGCTAAATGGTCTATATCATCAACAGTATCAGAATCATTATAGATATTGATAAGTGTCTTGAAGATGCAGATGAAATCCTCTAAGGTAAGAGAGTGATTATCAAGCGGAATATCAAGCTTAAGCCTGCTATTCATTTTATAACGACCGACAGCTCCCAGATTATACTTCTTCACATTGAAGAACATTTGTTTAATAAACTCGGATGCAACCTCGGCTGAAGGTTCTTCGCCGGGTCTTATTAAGTTATAAATCTTCTTAGCTGCTTCTTCCTGACTAGTTGTTGGGTCTTTATCAATTGTGCATTCGAGCACCTTTTTGAGTATTTCATTAGGGTTTTTAATTACGACAACATCTTTTAAGCCACCCTGTGCCAGACTCTTAAGTAACTCAGCCGTTAATTTTTCTCCAGCTTCAACAATAACTTCATTATGAGCGTTCTTGATTTCTGAGAAACTGTAACAATCCACTGCTTTATTTAAACTT
>JAFGVF010000195.1 GCA_016938155.1 Candidatus Cloacimonadota bacterium | reverse complement strand
TAAGTTCCAAGAGATTGAATCTAATAATTGTGGTTGAGAGTAATCACTTATATCATAGATGTATATCGTGTTCCAATTATTATCAGAAACAACGAGTTGATTCCCGCTTACACAACAAGCGTCTATCCCACTCGTTGGTTGCGGTAGGATTGTGTTTACTTGAATCAACTGATTTGGATCACTTATATCTATCATTGCTAATCCAAAATCATGATCGGTGACATAACACATAGTGTCCTGAACGGTTATATTATTATTAAAAGGAGTATCCAATTCTGCATATTGTATTGGGGAGGATAGTGTAGTAATGTCAATCAGCTTAAAACCAAAAACATCACTTGTCACATATAATGAGTTACCATTTATACAAAAATCATTTATCAATCCACCAACACTCAGCAAACCATTATCTTGTGGAATTTCAGGATTTGAAATATCGATAACTATCAGATTTGAGTAACCCGTGGAGATGAAAGCATTGTCACCTGAAACATCAATTGCTTTCGAGTAAGGATAGTTAAAATTGTAGCTACTCAAAAGTTCCATATTCTCAGGAGTTGAAACATCAATAAGATGTAATTCTTCATCCGTTAAAACACAAAGCAGATTATCACTTATAGCCATATCAACAACATGTCCATCAAATTCAATTGAATCTAATAGCAAAAGCATATCTGCATCCACTATAATATATGCCTTAATTCCCTGATTATCGCCTATAAATGTGATATAATCTCCAATTTCTATTGTTGTTGCAGCAGTTTCATTTGCAAAGTTATTTATCAAGGAACCATTTTCTGAATCAGATACATCAACAATATGAGTAATGTGTGAAGCACAGATATAAGCATAGCCGTCTTTTACAGTCCCAAAGCTGATTATATCATTAACAGTGTATTGTGCAACCTCGGTAATGGCGATTAGGTTTGAAGCATCAAACTTGGTTAACCCTGTATTGTGCTGAAAAGAGTAATAATTATCCCCATCGAAATATGGATATCCTGTCATATCACAATTACTATAACTCTGCAACAGTTGGATATTCATTATATCGGATAAATCAAGGATCTCAATGCTGTATGAATACAAAACCGGATTCCATAACCTCAAAAACCCTATACCATTTTCAACAATAATTGAGCCTGCATTACCTTGAGTCAGGTATGTGTTGATTTGTAGAGGATTGATTGGCTGAGAAACATCATAGATCCTTAACTCTCCTGAGTCGCTGAAAACATATGCATAGTTGTCTCCTAATTGAATGCTGCAATAATCACCAACATTATAAATTGAACCAATATATTGTGGATTTGTTGGGTCTGATATGTCTAACAACAGAATACCATTATACGATGTTGCAATGTAAAGAACTTGCTCAATCAAAACAGCACAGTTTTTTGATGAAACTGTTCCTGTTGAGTAAGATGATAGTAAAACAGGATTTTGGGGATCAGACACATTGAGGATCTGAACTCCAAAACTATGTATCACATACGCTAAAGTATCATTAATAACAGTTTTGTTTATTCTATGCTGAGTTTCATAGATAGAGAGAATCTGTGGACTCTCCGGGTTTGATACATCTGCAATTATAAGAGAGTCATTCCAACAGTTAATGTAAGCAATATCTGAATCAAAGCAGATATAAGTAACGGGATCGACAGTAAGAATCTCACCCACTTTGTGATAAATCCCGTATGCCGGTATCATCAGCAACATACAGGTTAATATTAAGATTAGTTTTTGCATAACACCTCCATTTTCCTTCAGTTATAAATGTCATCTTTTTTATGTCAAATTAATTATTGAGGATATCGCCTATGTTGTGAATTTTTGCCCTTTTTACAATCCAGAGTGGGGAAAAAAACAGGGACAGACAGAGACCTACACGGACTAACAGGGACAAACAGGAATAAAGGCATTTTAAAAAAGCGTTCCCAAGCCTCGGCTTGGGAACGCTTGAATAATCTTTTTTTTGTCAGTGCAAGTCTGTGTCAGTCCCTGTTCGTCCCTGTTTCCCCTCACCCCTTATGTATCGGTTCACCCAGCCAGTCAAAACCGGCTTCCATGAGTGCTTCCGAGACAGTCGGATGAGCATGAACGGTGTTGGCAAGTTCATAAACGGTACCTTCAATTTGCATCAAGGCTCCCGCTTCACTTATCATATCGGTGGCGTCTGAGGCGACAATCTGTACGCCCAGCACCTCACCGTATTTCTTCTCAGAAAGGATGCGGACAAATCCCTCCGCATTACCTTCGGCAAGTGCCTTACCGTTCGCACTAAGTGAAAACTCACTGATTTTGAAGTCAATTCCCTGTTCAACAAGTTCCGGCTCTGTAAGCCCTATCTGGGCAATCTCCGGCACGGCATAGATATTGATCGGAATAACTTTATTCCCTTCAGGTTCCACGCCCTTGAAATGGTTAATAACCACAAGTCCCTGTGCCGAGGCTGCATGAGCGAGATAGCTTTCACCATTCACATCCCCGACTGCATAGATATTGGGAACATTCGTCTGATAGACATTATTGACCTTGATGAATCCGTTTTCCAATTCCGGCAAGGGGTTCATTTCAGGTAGAATAGCGGTACGCCAGTTGGCATTTACAATCTGATCAAACGCAATCTCCTTATCACCAACCTTACAAATCTTACCTTCGATAACGAAATCTTGACTGTAAATCACAGGTATTTTCGCTTTCTTGAGCTTTTTATTCACATAACTGGTAATATAAGGGTCAAGTCCGGGGAGGAGATTATCTCCCGGTACCAGCAGGGTTGCCGGAATACCAAGCATCCGATAAAACTCCACTGTCTCCAATGCCACAGGCCCCATTCCGATAATGAGTGGTTTCTTGGGTAGGGCATCCAGATCAAACATCCGTTCCAATTCAATAATCAGTTCGGGAGCGATTCCCTCCAGCTTACGAGGCTTGGAGCCTGTACTGATGATGATGTTCTCTGCCTGAATAACTCTGTTATCCACCTCAATCTCGTGTGCACTGAGCAGCTTTGCCTCGCCTTTCAGGAACTCCACATTGTTCTTTTTCCAGAGATATTCAATCCCTTTCGTAAGTTTTGACACTACCGACTGAGCACGAGTCTTAGCCTTGGGCCAGTCGTACTTCAGAGCTTTAGGATCAATTCCTGTAATCCCGAAATCTTCCGCTGTTAGAATGCGGTTGTAGAGTTTAGCACTCTCAAGCAGGGCTTTGGTGGGGATGCAACCCCAGTTAAGGCACATCCCACCGACATATTGTTTATCTATGATAATTGTTTTCATTCCGAGCTGTCCGGCTCTGATGGCAGAAACATATCCTCCGGGACCGGCACCGATAATGGCAAGATCGTATTTCATCTAAAACCTCCTACTGCATTAAAAGCGAAACCGGGTCACTGATATAGCCAAGGAATTCCCGGATAAAGCGTGTTGTTTCTCCGCCATCAACGATACGATGGTCAACGGATAAGGACAACGGTAACATCTGTCCGATTACTATCTCATCATCTACAACGATCGGGCGTTTTGTGATTCTTCCCACTCCAAGGATTCCCACCTGAGGATGATTGATAACAGGAACACCGAACCACCCACCGAGCGAGCCGTAATTTGTTATCGTGAATGTTCCGCCCTGCATCTCTTCCAGTTTGAGCTTTCTTTCATGACCACGAACAGCCAGATCCTCCAGCTCGAGGGCAATCTCTTTGATACTCTTCTTATCGGCATTTTTGATTACAGGAACGATCAAACCTTCCTCTGTATCCATCGCAATTCCGATATTGTAGTAATTCTTTTTAATAATCTGTCCCTTCTCCATATCAAGTTCGGCATTCATCATGGGATGATTCTTCAATGCCTGCACAACCGCCTTGATCACGAAGGGAATATATGTCAGTTTAACGCCATCCCTGGCGAAACTTTCCTTGTATTTCTTACGAATATCGACAAGTGTACTTACTTCGACCTCATCGAAAACGGTCATGTGAGCCGCAGTCTGCTTGGACTTCGCCATATTCTTGGCTATTGCCTTGCGAATCTGACTGATAGGAGTAATCTCCACATCCGGTCTATCGTCGGTATAGATAGGCGTTCTGACACTCTCAGCAGGTTTCGAAGCTGCATTCTGAACATCCTGTTTCGTTACTCTTCCGGCAGGACCTGTGCCCTTAACTTTGTTAATATCAAGTCCGAAATCCTTTGCCATTGCCCTTGCAACTGGTGTCGCGAGAACTTTGCCGACAGGTTTTGCTTCCGGTTTCTCCACCTGAATTCCTTCCGTAGAAGCAGGTAGGAAAGAACCTTCTTTTGCTATCTCGATTGTCCCGACTACGCCGGCAAATCCGCCTTCATCAACCGATTCGGTCTTAGGTTTCTCTTCCGGTACGGGAACAGGAGCGTCTCCCTCACCGGCAATCTCCAGCTCGGTTAAGGGACTGCCGACATTCACGACATCACCTTCATTACCAAATAAAGTAACAATTGTTCCCTCTTTCGGGGACGGGATATCTGTAACAACCTTATCTGTTTCCATTTTAACGAGGGAATCACCCATCTTTACGGCTTGTCCTTTCTTCACATACCATTCAACGATGCGTCCTTCTTCAAGACCTTCGCCAATATCCGGGAAATTAAATATGTATCGCATGGGCACTCCTAATATTTTACCAGTTTCTGGATGTTATAATAGATTTGTTCCGGTTCAACCCGATAGAAGTTCTCGCCAACCGGAAGAGGAATGATTGTATCGAATCCACCCAGTCTTGTGGGAGGAGCTTCCAGATTAAGGAAGTTCTCTTCAACAGTTATAGCCATCAATTCCGAGGCAGCACTGAAACTGCGTTGAGCTTCTGTGACTACGAGTATCCTGCCTGTCTTGGCAACCGATTCGCGGATGGTATCACGGTCTATCGGAGAGATGGTTCTCAGATCAATAAGCTCAACCGAGATTCCCTCTTTCTTAGCCATCACCATCGCCCGTTGAACTTCCCGCACCATAGCACCGTATGTAACAACCGTTATATCCGTTCCCGGACTGACAACCATCGCCTTTCCAATCGGGATGGAGTATTTCTCTTCCGGGACTTCCTGCTTGATAGCACGATAAATCTTCTTGGGTTCCATAAAGATAACAGGATCATTAGATTCAATGGCACTTATCAGTAAACCCTTCGCATCATAAGGGGTTGAGGGGATTACAACCTTCAGACCGGGGGTATGAGCATAATAGGCTTCCGGTCTTTCGGAATGATGTTCGAGGGCATTAATACCGCCACCGTAAGGGAAGCGGATTACCATCGGCACGGCAAACTTACCTCTTGTCCGGTTTCTGAAACGACTGACATGCGACACTATTTGATTAAATGCCGGATATGTAAATCCGTCAAATTGTAGTTCGACTACGGGACGCATGCCCGTAATCGCCATTCCCAGGGCTGTTCCGACAATACCAGACTCCGCCAGAGGAGAATCAAAGACTCGCTCTGCACCATATTTCTGTTGAAGACCTTCCGTTACGCGGAACACTCCGCCTTCCACGCCGGCATCCTCGCCGTACATCACAACTTCCGGATGCTCTTTAAGCATCAAATCCATTGCATCATTTATTGCTTGGACCATGTTCATTACTTTCATTTTCTGCCCTCCTTCCAGTGAAGGTAGTTTTCATATTCCACTTTCTGCTTCAGCAGATGTGGGGGTAATTCTTCAAATGTATAGTCGAATATCTCATTCAACTCAATTTTATATAACTCTTCTGCCTTTTTAAATTCGAATTCCACTTTTTCTTTGTATTCTTCAACCAGTTTCTCTTCATGGGCTTCATCCCAGAGCTTCTGACTGACGAGATACTGTCTCAGGCGTTTCACAGGGTCTTTCTTTGACCATTCCTCTTCCATCTCGGCAGTTCTGTAACGGGTCGGATCATCCGAGGTTGTATGAGCACCCATGCGGAAGGTCTCAGCCTCAATCAATACGGGTCCATTTCCTGCCTCGGCATATTCCCGGGCAAACTTCACAGCCTTATACATCGCCATGATGTCGTTTCCGTCCACATGCAGGGCGGGGATTCCGTATCCGATCCCCTTTGCTGCCAATGACTCCGCAGCACTCTGCTTCTGTCTGGGTACTGAAATAGCAAACTGATTGTTCTGTACGATAAAGATAACAGGGGCTTTCCAGACACCGGCAAAATTCAGGGCTTCGTGGAAGTCACCTTCCGAAGTCCCACCATCACCGACAAATCCGTAAACAACTCCCGGTTTCTTGTTATATTTCAGGGAATAGCCTATTCCGGCTGCATGCAGTAACTGCGAGGCAATCGGTACAGATGATGGTAACAGATGAGGGGCATTTACAAACTTTGAACCCTTCTCATCACCCTTGAAATAAAGGAATACTTCGTGAAGTTGTGCACCCTTTGCCAGCCAGCCGGCAAGTTCTCTGAAGGCCGGTACAAACCAGTCTTCTTCTTTGTTTACCATCCCGACTGCTGTGGCTATTGCTTCCTGTCCTAGATTCGGCGGATATGTGAACATCCTCCCCTGTCTCTGGAAACTGACAGCCATTAAATCAGCCTGACGGGCAAAAAGCATCTTCTCCATCGCCTTTACCCAGATTTCATTATCAATTTCCGGCAACTCCTCACCTTTAAGAAGCTTGCCATTATCATCTATTATTCGTACGATCTTTCCCTTGAGGGGATCATATTTTTTGAACATCTAACATACCTCCATTGAGTTCGTTTGGCAATATTATAATCATTTAGATGCGTCTAACAAATTTTCTATTCAAATATTTCTCAGCAGGTTTGTTTCAGGGTGACGGATGAGGAAAAACAGGGACTGACAGGGACAGGCAGGGACGAACAGAAGAAAACAAAAAAGAACAGGGATGGCACAGACTGACAGGAACTTTCACGGACAAAATGCAAGAATGAATGCTAATTAATGTTCAAGGATAGTCTGTGATAGTCTATGCAACTCCGTGTTCGTCCGTGATTTTTAACTTTGCTGCCTTACAGCACTGCTTTAAAACGGTGGAATTTCGTTAGAATCTCCCTAGAGCCTCCCTAGACCCTCCCTGGGATAGGCTAAAGTTATCCACAATTTGTTCATAAC
>JAFGVF010000194.1 GCA_016938155.1 Candidatus Cloacimonadota bacterium | reverse complement strand
CCTGGTTTTCCTTCTTAATCGGATTCATCCGCATCCTCTGGGATTCAAGACAGCAGAGTTTTGCTGATAAGCTTTCCCGTACCCTTATAATTCCTCGAAATCAAATTGGTAAAGAGATTCCCGAACCGACAGAGCAGGATGAGCAAAACTGGCGACGGGGTAAGGTTATTGTGTATCTCGCAATTGTAGTTTTGTTAGTCGTAAATGTTATTTGGCAATATGAACCACCGTTACTGGATGGAGCTGAGGTTGCGTTGAAGGATTTTGCACCGGAAGAGAATCCTACCGAAAACGGCTTTTATAGTTTTAGTGCCTTTGCCGTACCGGCAGATCAGAGTCCTTATGAAGTCGGAATGAAACGGACCATTGAGATGAACAAATCTCTGTTCAATCTCCTTGAACGAAATAAGATAAGTGGTTTGGATGATGATAAAGTCGAGTGGGCAATCGATACTCTTTCGATAGCGATGGATGACTTAGTATATTTTAATGATGGTGATTTCAATGCTAAGATAAGAGAGAAAAAAGAGATGTTGGTTGAGAACTTTAAGAAGTATGATTATCTTCAGGATAGATATGAAAAGATACCTGAATACAAACGATTTGAATCCAAAATCATTCCTGATGTACTCTCGCCGGTACCAAGAATGGTGACCTTTGTTATTTATCATAGGTTGTATTGTCTGAATTTTTTCCTGGAATATACTCAGGGTAATCGGGATGTGGCAATTTCCCGAATTTATAAAAGTGATGATGTCTGCACCTATCTTCTGGAGAATGCAGATAATCTGATTATGAAGTTGGTTGCTGTAATATTGACAAATATTCATCAGAATATGATTCAAAATCTGATTGTTTACGAAGATGAGCTTGACCCCCGACTTTACAAGTATGTTCTTGAAAAAAAGGATTTCTCGAAACAGGCAATGAGCCTGCGAAAAGCCTTTATGGATGAATATAATAGAGGTATTGCCTTCATTGTCAGAATAATTGATTCCTCACAGGGTATGATGGATTATTCACTATCCAGGCAGGACATTGCAGCTGCAAATCCACCATTTATAAAAGCCAATTGTATTGCAAACTACAGCTTTAAGTTTAGAGAAATACAGTCTGATTTATCTGAGGAATCATGTTTCGAAATGAGCAAGAGTTATGCTCGCTTGGAGGCACCTAAAATTAGTTTTCTGGAATATATTAATAATCCTTTAGGTGTAAAAGGTGAATTATCATATAGCTCTCAGTTTATGTTTCACTACATTTTTAAGACAAGAGATTTACAGTTAAGAAACAAACTGCTTCAGGCAGCAGCCGAGATTAAAATGAGGAAGCTGGATGGAGATGAAATTCAACAATTTCTGGTTGAGAATCAGAATAAGTGGGGAAATCTCTATGAAGAAATCCCTTTTAATTGGGATAATGTTACTCGGGAATTGAGTTTCTCCGGTCCTCTACAGGATGAATTAGCCGATGAGCGGAAAATAAAACTATAGCTTCTCCATAAATACCCATGGTCAGGGTATTCTTAAGTGCCGGATTACCGGCACTTCTTTTTTTCTCTAAAAAAAGCAATCCACAGTGGGTTTAATGCGAAGTTCCAGACTTTTAACATCAAGATTCGGTAGCTGAATCTCTGTTTTCCCAAAATTGTACACAGTGGGTTTTGCAAGCACTTAGCATTTTCACTCTAAACAAACATTCGTTATATGGAAGCCGTTATGATTTAATTGAGTGTTTGTCTGAGGGCGGGAAAATCAAATCTACAGTGCGTTTAATGCGGAGTTTGCTCATTTATATTACTTCGGGTTGCAAGCAACTGAAAATTGTACACAGTGGTAATTGCAAAGGGTTAGAGTTAAAAATATCATCTTCCTACTCTTGAACAATTCGGTAAGTTTGTCGATTATCCTCTTTCCAGGAAATACAAAATCGAGATCTACAGTGCATTTTATCGCAATCTAACCCGTTTTTATGTTCCTTTATCTTTCCGTTCAGCAACTCACTGTGATCCCACTGTGCTCCCACTGTGAACCCACTGCCCACGCAGTGTCACAGTGCGTGGGCAGTGGGAGGGTAGTGGAAAACAGCTGTTTTGATAGTGAATTGCTGAATGGCAGTGTAAGGCAATGAGGAATGTTACATCTGAAAATAAAAAGTGAAAAAATCTTGACCATAAAATCTCTTTGTATGTGAATTGAATTATTATAGAAAATATGAAGGGGGATGATATGAAGAAGTTTATTATTGTAGCTTTAGTTTTGCTTGTAGGAGTAATTTCTCTATTTGCAGCAGATACCGGAACACTTACCATAAAAGTTAAGAATGAAAAGGGTGACTCTGTACCATTCGCAAAAATAGTTTTGGTTAAGGATGGAGTGCCTACCAAGATGGAAGGTGAAACCAAGAAAAATGGTAATTGCATAATCATCAATATCCCTCAGGGAGTGTATGATATAGAAGTTACAGCTGTAAGTTATGCTAAAACGACAGTTACAGGTGTAAAGATTACTGCAGGGAGTAATACAAATCAGAAAGTTACATTATACAAGCAATCAGTTGAGATAGGAAGTGATATTGTTATCGAAGATAGTGATATGGCTGTTAATGAAGTTGAAGGTCTGGCTGTACCTACAGCGGGGACCTCTGCAACAAATGGTGATATCCATGTTCGAGGCGGAAAAACCGGTGGAGCTGCTTATAGTATTGACGGGATGAGCGCATCTGGTATTACTCGAGGAGGAGTTGCTTATAATGAATATAATCAGAATATTAATCAAGGTACCTCCGAATTCAACCCAATCAAGCAGAATGAGTTTTATCGGGCAGAGAATGAACCGCTCTCGACCTTCTCCATAGATGTGGATACCGGAAGTTACAGTGTTGTCCGCAAGATGCTTAATAGCAATCGGCTACCTCCTAAAGACATTATCCGAACCGAAGAGTTGATAAACTACTTTGATTATAAGTACCCCCAACCCAAGGATGAACATCCCTTTGCTATCTATACAGAACTCGGTACTTGTCCTTGGAATAATAAGCGATTACTGGCACACATAGGATTGCAGGGAAAGACAATGGATATGGATGATGCCCCGGCAAGTAATCTGGTCTTTCTCCTTGATACATCGGGTTCTATGAATCAATACAATAAACTTCCCTTGGTAAAGCAATCGATGAATCTGCTTCTGGACGGACTGAGAGATAATGATAAGATATCTATTGTTACTTATGCAGGGAGTGCAGGTTTGGTTTTGGAACCGACTTCAGGTGAGAATAAAGAAAAGATAATGGAAGCTTTAACCAATCTTAATGCCGGTGGCTCAACTGCCGGTGGAGCAGGAATCCAGTTAGCCTATAAAACAGCAGAGAGTGCCTTTATAAAAGGTGGGAATAACCGGATTATCCTCTGTACGGATGGTGACTTCAATGTGGGAACTTCCAAAACAGATGATTTGATAAAGATGGTGGAAGAGAAGAGTAAAAGCAATATCTTCCTGACCATTCTCGGATTCGGGATGGATAATCTCAAAGACGGTCGTCTGGAGCAGATTGCCAACAAAGGTAATGGTACATACGGCTATATCGATAATATCCTCGAAGCAAAGAAAGTGTTCGTGAATGAGCTCTCCTCATCGCTTTATACAATTGCCAAAGATGTTAAGATACAAGTTGAATTCAATCCTGCCTGGGTTCGCGGATACAGACTTATCGGCTATGAAAACAGAATGCTGAAGACAGAAGACTTCCGTGATGATACTAAGGATGCCGGCGAACTTGGTGCCGGTCATACCGTAACTGCTATCTATGAAATTATCCCCAAGGACAGCAAGGAAGATGTGCTGATGGTAGATGACCTGAGATACCAGAAACCTAAGCCTGAGCTTGTCGATACCCATAATGACGAGCTACTGCTGGTGAAATTACGCTATAAACTCCCCGACGGTGATAAGAGTATCCCTCTCGATAAACCTCTTAAGAACAAAGTTGTTGATTATGATAAATGCAGCGAATCCTTCCGCTTCTCCACTGCCGTAGTAGGATACGCAATGCTCTTGCAGGATAATCCAAATAAAGGTGATTTGACCTGGAAGAAGGTTATCGACATAGCCAGAGAGAGTAAAGGTGAAGATAAATTCGGCTACAGAGCGGAGTTTATCAAACTTGCCGAGATGGCTGAGTTGATGCAGAAATAGAGGGTTAAATTCAACAGCTTAAGCTGTTGAATTCGTAGCACAAGCATCCTGCTTGTGTCGCAATCGGAGATTGCGGGGAGCCACTCGGTGTTTGTAACAGCACCCATCGGTTTTCAGTTGCACCCTTCTGTTGGGTGGAATAAGAAGCAATCAGGATGATTGCTGTACGCAAGCTTCGCTTGTGGGAACAGTTAAATGACTCAATCGAGATTGAGTCCGTAGCACAAGCATCCTGCTTGTGTCGCAATCGGAGATTGCGG
>JAFGVF010000193.1 GCA_016938155.1 Candidatus Cloacimonadota bacterium | reverse complement strand
ATCAATCCCTGGGCATTACCATTCCAATAAGGTGCGAATAATCCACTGAAAGCCGGCACACAGTAAACTCCGTCATTGTCTTCTGCATTAATCGCTAGTGTTTCAATCTCGTCTGACTCCCTAATCATACCCATGTTATCTCTTAGCCACTGCACAAGCGAACCAGCCATAGCGATGGATCCCTCCAGAGCATATACAGGCTTCTCGCTATTAACAGCATAAGCAACTGTTGTCAATAAGCCATATTTGGACTGATAAATCTCACTGCCGATATTCATCAGAATAAAAGCACCTGTACCGTAAGTACATTTTGCATCTCCCTTGTGGAAACAGGTCTGACCGAAAATGGCTGCTTGCTGGTCTCCAAGTACACATGTTATCGGAACTTTTGTATCTACATCATCAATATGAAGAGTCCCGAAACCTTCGCTATTGACAGAAGATAATACTGTTGGAAGAGCTGATTCCGGTATCCTGAAAAGCTCGAGTAACTCACTGTCCCATGTGCAGTCATTGATATTGTAAAGCAGTGTCCGCGACGCATTTGTTATATCTGTTAGATGCTTTCTTCCGTTCAGATTCCAGAGGAGCCAACTGTCGATTGTCCCGACAAGTGCATCTCCACTCTCCAATTTCATTTCGATTTCAGGAACATTTTCCCGCAACCATTTGAGTTTACTTCCTGAAAAGTATGTAGCAATTGGTAGTCCGGTCTTGAGTGAGAAGTATTCCTTCCCCTTTAATCTTTCTAATTCACGACAGATATATTCCGTACGAGTATCCTGCCAAACTATGGCATGATATAAAGGTTGACCGTAATTCTTATCCCATACAACAACAGTCTCTCGCTGATTTGTGATGCCAATGGCGGAAAGGTCAGAGTATTCCAGTTTTGCTTTATGTAATGCCTGCTTAATCAGTTCATAAGTATTTCTTAGTATCTCAAAGGCATCATGCTCTACCCATCCCGATTTCGGATAATGCTGTTTATGAGGCATCTGTGCTGAAGCTGAAACCTCCCCGTTATGATTGAATATCATAAATCTGGAACTTGTAGTTCCTTGGTCAATCGCACCAATATATTTATCAGGCATAAATTACTCCTGCATAAGCCTCTAAGATATGTTTTACATCGGTCAAGGTTTTTTTAACCTTTTTTAACACTTGGTTTCAATTGACTATTCAATGTTCAGTGAATGTGCATATTCCTCCCGTAGGTCTCCCGTAGCTCACTCGTAGGTCTCCCGTAGGAGCTACGGGAGACCTACGGGAGAAGTACGATAATCCTTCGGGAAGGGATGCCTGTTTCATAAGTATGCTACCAGAATCAAAGTAAAGAAAATTCGGTAAAGGATACAATGCTAACTAAAATTCCATTGACGAATGTTAAGAAAACAAAAGCTTTGATGCAAAGGAGTAAACATGGCAGTTACTTATTCTATCCCTCGTGGGACTTATGACATTTTACCTGACAAGAGCTTTATCTGGCAATATGTTCAGGGACTTTTTCGTGAAACAGCAGCTGAATTCGGTTACAGTGAGATTGTAACACCCATATTTGAGAATGCCGACCTGTTTGAGAGAAGTGTGGGCGATACATCCGATATAGTAGAAAAAGAGATGTATAAGTTTCACGATAAAAAAGACCGTGTTTTTGCTCTTCGCCCGGAAGGAACAGCCCCGGTTGTCCGTAGTTATGTTGAGAACAGCATGCATACATTGGGTGGAATCCAACGCCTTTATTATATGGGACCTATGTTCCGTTATGATCGTCCTCAAAAGGGAAGATACCGTCAGTTTTATCAATATGGAGTGGAGGCTATCGGCTCTAACCACCCCTATATAGATGCAGAGGTAATCGCCCTGCAATATACATTTTTAAAGAAGCTTGGTTTGAAGAATATCCAACTCGAGATAAACTCTCTCGGAAATAAAGCTTCTACTGATAGCTACAATAAAGCTTTAGCGGAATACTACGCTCCACATGCGGACAAACTTTGCTATGATTGTTCCATTCGTCTTGAAAAGAATCCACGCAGATTATTGGATTGCAAAGTACCAACCTGTAAAGAACTCGTAGCAGAAGCTCCTGTGATGCTGGATTATCTTGATGAGGAGTGCAGGACACATTTTGAGTCGGTTCAGACCTATCTGAAAGGTATGGGCGTTGAATATACGATAAACCCCCGTATTGTTCGCGGGTTGGACTATTATACCCACACTGCCTTTGAGTTCCTGAACAACTATCTCGGCTCTCAGAACGCCGTGGGTGGTGGTGGACGATATAATAGTCTTGTGGAACAAATCGGTGGCAAGGATGCTCCAGGAATCGGCTTTGCCGGTGGATTTGAACGACTGCTTCTCTCTCTTGAAGAAGAGAACCTTTTTATGGGTAATTCCTTCCATCCCGATGTATATGTTGCAGTTTTAGGAGAAGAATCCCTTTTAAAAGCTGTGCATTTAATGCAGCAATTACGCTTGAAAGGCATTAAAGTTGAATACGATCCGGATAAAAACTCCATGAAGGCTCAGATGAAGGCGGCTGATAAGGCACATGCGACCTATGCCCTGATTGTGGGTGAGAATGAAATAAACAGTGGACTGTATGTCCTGAAAACCCTCACCGAAGGCAAGCAGGAATCACTTTCGCTGGAAGATATTATTACCAGATTAGGAAGATAGTAGATAAAATGTCCTTGATTGTCCCTGTCAGTCCATGAGTGTCCCTGAGTGTCCGTGTTCTTCTCTTCTCCCAACATTTGAATTGACAGAAATTGAACAGATATAGATTCTTTGTCCCAATTATATATGTAAGGAGAAATAATGGGTTTTCGCGATGTATTTGTCGAGTTTCCTGAGTTAGAAACAACCCGATTGCGTCTGCGACGAATGGATTATGATGATGCTGATGATTTCTATGAAATCTATAGTAGCAACGATGTAACCAAGTATCTGGATTGGAACGGTCCCCGTAGTGAAGAGATGGCAGAGATGCTGATAGAATATTTCAATAATGAGTTTGAAGATATGTCCGCAATCCGCTGGGGTATTGAGGAAAAAGACTCAAAGATGATTATCGGAACTATCGTATTACATGGCTTCATTAAAGAGGGTATCGCAGATATGGGTTATGACCTCCACCGTAAATATTGGGGTAAAGGTTACATGACAGAAGCTCTCAAATCGGTGCTTGATTTCTGCTTCAATGAGATGAACCTCCACCGGATTCAATGCCAGATTTCTCCCGATAATAAACCCTCGCTTGCTCTCGTTAATAAACTCGGTTTCAAAGAAGAGGGACTTCTCCGTAAGCGCGGTTACCATGAGGATGACAAATATTTCTACGATATAAAGCAGTTCTCGTTGCTTGATACGGATTAATTTGTATCAGATAAGGGTACCCATTTCGGGTATCCTTTT
>JAFGVF010000192.1 GCA_016938155.1 Candidatus Cloacimonadota bacterium | reverse complement strand
TACAAACTTAGAAATGAAAGAATTATTTCAATCAATTGAAGTAAAATGAGTAACTAAAACATAGTAAACTTATTCAGGACAGTGCAACTGTAAGGCTTTGAATAGAGTTTAATGTATTAAATGTCAGAAATTCTAATGTATGTAACCCGATTGAAAAGATAAACCGGAGATGAAATCAGTGCTAAGCTAGAACAGTCTCTTGTTAACACCTAAAGAGGGTATTGATAAAAAAATTGACAGAAATCAGATAAGGTCGTATTCTTTGGTCGGATAAGTTAAATCACTATCAAGACAGCTACAATTAGAAATTATTCCTGGAGCAATAAAGAAAATATGAATGGTATGCTTTACTCGTTAATTAATTATTTGAAGCATCAACGCCCTTTAGTTGAGCACCCGAACAGCCTACTTGTGCTTTCGATTATTTTGATAACCGGACTCATTTTCTCATGGATTTCGGGTAAAATCAAGATTCCTAGCGAAATAGGTTTAATCTTCGGTGGAATCATTATCGGTAAGTATTTCCTCAATATCTTTTCAGAAGAATATTTCAATGCAATTAATCCAATTACGAATTTTGCCATTGGATTATTCGGTTTAATCATTGGAAGTCACCTTGATTACAACCGATTGCATAATGCCGGGAAAAGAATAATCTGGATAACTTTAACGGATATCTTGATAGTAGGAAGCATTACCTTCTCCGTAATGTTTTTCCTTCTCAGGCAACCAATTGAAATAGCAGTAATTACTGCTGTGATCGCTTGTGCAACATCACCTGAATCCATTATTCATGAAGTTCGAAAAGAAAGAGCTAAGGGTCTTCTTACTAAGACTATTTTATCCGGAATTGCCCTAAATAATGTAATCGTAATCACAGTGTTTTATTTTGCTTATAATTACTTACTGAGCCACTTAAACCAAGAAGCAGATTTTCTTCATCAACTCCTGAAACCAATTGTGATGATTCTCGAATCTGTGTTTATAGGAGGAATAACAGGATACCTCCTTATTAAACTGAATAAACGCAAAATAAAACCTTCTTCATTCACAGGAATGGTGCTTGTAGCAATCCTTATTACTGTCGGAATATCTGAAACATTTCACTTCTCGAGCATCCTCTCAACTCTTATATTAGGTGTGATATTAACCAATAAATCCAGATACAAAAACGAAATATTCAATGCCTTTTCTGAAGTTGAAAAAGAGATTTTCTATATCTTCTTTGTCCTTGCAGGTGTACACTTAGATATAGATATATTCAAGATTACAGGATTAGTCGGTATTGTACTAATCGTAGTCAGATTAGTTAGTAAATATGTAGGGGCTACTTTAGGGGCAAAAATTGCCGGTTCAGCGAACACTGTTCAAAAAAATATCGGCTACTCTCTCTACCCCATGGCAGCAATTTCCCTCGGTTTAGTAACTTTAACCCAAAATGACCCATCTTTCCATCGCTATACAGCTGAAATTAACTCAATCATTCTTACGGCTATAATCTTTTTTGATTTTCTTGGTCCTATATGCACAACATGGGTTCTGAAAAAGACAGGGGAAATAAACAAAGACAGACTTCGCTTGCTGGATTTTCTTCAAGAAGAATATATAATTATAAATATGAAGTCTCGAGAGAAATGGGCAGCTCTGGATGAATTGACCACCTTCATGTATCGCACGCATCATATCAGGTCTATCAGTTTATCAGAACTAAAAAAAGTGGTGAAAGCAAGAGAAAATGATATGTCAACAGGTATCGGAAACAATATAGCCATACCTCATGCTATAATAGAAGGTGGCCCACGAATTCAGGGAGTAATCGGTATCTCTAAAGAGGGTATAGACTTTGAGTCACTTGATGATAAACCTGTTCATATCGTAATTCTGATTGCCACTCCTAAAGAACACTATAAATATCATTTAAAGGCTTTAGCTACGATATCCCGTATCTTTGGGCACAATCAGCAAATTAAAACACAGATCATTGAATCAACAAGTGCAGAAGAAGTGTTTGAGATTCTTCAGAAAGAGGAAATTGACCAGTTGAACCCATTCTTTGAAGAGATGTAATCAAACACTCCTAACTATTCTTTAGTATGATAAACAGACAGAAACTTGTCTAATACATCGATAACTCTGATTGATGTTTTTCCATCCCATAGATCAGGGATAGTACCTTTTTTGCCATTGCCACTCAATACTTTATAAACTTCAGCTAATATTAACTGTTTATCAAGCTTTGTAATGAGAATATTTGTTCCTTGAGTAACCGTTATAGGTCTTTCAGTGTTCTCCCTTATCGTTAAGCACGGGATACCCATAAAGGTGCTTTCCTCCTGAAGACCACCCGAATCTGTGATAATCAAAGTAGCATTCATTTCTAACTTCAACATATCAAGATAACCTAATGGAGGTAAGACTGTTAGATTAGGTATCGAGTAAAACCTGGAGTCTAACCCGAAGGCATGAATATTTTTCTCAGTACGGGGATGTAACGGAATGACTACAGGCTGTATAAGGCAAATCTGTTTAATTATCTCTATTACTAACTTCAATGAATCAACATTATCGACATTTGACGGACGATGCAAAGTTAATAAGGCATAGCTTTCAGGTTCTAAGCATAAATCGCAAAGAATGGTTGATTTTGATGATTCAAGAAGGTTTTTCATCAGACTATCGATCATTATATTTCCAACAAAGTGTATCTTGTCTCGTGGAATACCCTCAACAACCAGATTCTCATCAGCGTCTATTGAGGGTGTTAACAGAATATCGGAGATAGAATCTGTTACAATTCGGTTTATCTCTTCAGGCATTGAGTTATCATAGCTCCTCAATCCTGCTTCTAAATGAGCAACCGGGATATGTTGTTTAACTGCAACAATTGCACAAGCCATTGTGCTATTGACATCACCGGCGACAATAACTAGATCGGGTTTGTCCTGAAACAATACTTCCTCATATCTCTCCATGATTCTTGCAGTTTGCTCGCTATGCGAAGCGGAACCTACATCTAAAGTGAAATCAGGTTTTGATATTGAAAGCTCTTCAAAAAAAAGTTCATTCATCCGTTCATCATAGTGCTGTCCTGTGTGAATAATGACAGGAGTATATCTGTTTGAACATAACATCAGCTCCTTATACAACGGTGCTATCTTCATTATATTAGGTCTGGCACCGATAATTAGATGAATCTTTTTCATGTTAGAATATACTCCTCAATCCAAGTAAGTACATCCTCCATACCTGTCTTGCTGAGGCTGGAAAAAGGAAAAAGGAACTGAGTTTTGCTGTTTAACTCTCTCTGCAGATTCTTCAATGTGGAAGAAATCTTGTTCTTTGGGATTTTATCCGATTTGGTTGCGACAAGACAATATGGTATGCTTAGGCTTTCCAATAACTCAATCATAACTTTATCTTTTGGGTCAGCAGAGTGTCGAATATCGACTAGGAGAATAACGCCCCGGAGTTGAGACCTTAGACGGAAATAATTTTCCATCATTGTTTTCCATGACTCCTTCTCTTTTAAACTAACTCTTGCATATCCATAGCCAGGTAAATCGACAAAATTGAGAAAGAATTTATCTTCTATATCGTCTCTTTTCAGAGTAATCTGGAAGTAATTGATTAGCCTTGTCTTACCGGGAGTTCCACTCTTTTTTGCAAGAAGCTTAC
>JAFGVF010000191.1 GCA_016938155.1 Candidatus Cloacimonadota bacterium | reverse complement strand
CTGCTTCAACACTGATATTGGTTGCCCTCCGCAGATTGTTAAAACCAATAAGGTTATAATGCAATCCCCCTCTATTTCTGCTTCACAATACCTTATGCTCTCCTTATGAAACCATAAGGGAAGGATAAAGATTGTATTAATAATTCTTTTAAAAAGAAAACGGTATTACACATGTTCTGTATGGGAGCATAGATGCTTTAAATCTGCACTATTTATCGTGCTTTGTCTCATTTCCCGGTTGCTTTGCTCCTGCGGGTCTCCTGCGGGTCACCTACGCCTCTCATGGGGATCCCCTGGGCAAAGGCGTAAGAGGATCGGAGGAGAATCGGAAGTTACTCCCGCGATGGAGGTAAGCGGAGGAAAGGAATCTGCTGAGAAGATAATACTAACTTGCTGACTAACAGTATTTAAAATGATGTGATTAACTATGGATTTTCCGTAATCCACCCACATCCAAACCTTCGTTTCCGGGATTGGGTTTTCCTGTTAATTTTTGGAGCAGGTGAAATATACTCTTGACACAAAGAAAAGTTAGATGGTTAAATCATTTGGGAATCTCGGAGAAGTATTTGAGGCTGATAGAAGCGGATTATACAAGCTGATAAGGCAATTTAGAAAAAGAAGATAAATATAAGCGTATGGTAACTTTCCGAGCTAAGCGACTTGTTTTATGTGGTGAAATATCAGAAAGAAATTACAATATTGATTAGAACAAAAAAAGGGAGTGTCTAAAATGACAGAGAAAGAATTAAGCAAAGGTGAAAGTGTAGATTCCGGTCTTGTCGTGGCTAAGGAAGTGTTTCCGAAGGAATTGACGATAATCCCTCTTATTCAGCGACCGGTTTTTCCGGGATTGTTAATTCCGTTTACTTTCTCCGGTGATTTTTATCTACAATTGATTGAAGATGCCGAAAATACAGATGAGAAATTACTGGGGGCTGTATTTCTTAGAAAGACAGCTGAAGGTGATTTGGATGACACGGATTTATATGATGTAGGTACGGTTTTAAAAATATACAAGGTTATCCCTATTGATGAAAATTCTGTTCAGATTATTGCTCAGGGTATGAAGAGATTTCGTAAAGTAAAGCAGACGGCTGATGACCCGTATTTAGTTTGGAGAGTTGATTACATAGAAGAGGTGGAACCTGTAGTAACTCCTGAAATCAAAGCCTATTTATTGGAGATTATGAACGGGATAAAAGCACTTTTAAATGTCAATCCAATCGTGCAACAACAAATAAAGATGTTGTTTACTCAGACTTCTTATGAAAAGCCTTCGATGTTTCTTGATATGGTTTCCAATATTCTGCAAAGCGAAACCTACGAAATGCAAGAGCTTTTGGAAAGTATAGACATCATTGAACGAGCCAAGAAACTGCTGATACTGATAAGAAAAGAGATTGAAGTCGGGAAAATTCAGCAGGAGATAGAGAAGCAGATTGAAGAGAAGATGTCCAAACAGCAACGGGAATTCTTTCTCCGAGAACAGCTGAAAGTGATAAAAAAAGAGCTGGGAATGGAAGTAGATGAGTCTCAGGTTGAGATTGAGAAGTTAGAGGCAAGAATCAAGAAGTTGAAACTCAGTGAAGAAGTGAAAACAGTGATATCCCAGGAGATGGAAAAACTGAGGATAATGCAACCCGGCGGACCGGAGTACACAGTTACTCAAAACTATTTAAATCAGCTTACTGAGCTTCCGTGGGGTATTTATACAAAGGACAATCTTGATATCTCACGGGCTAGAAAGATATTGGATGAAGACCATTTCGGATTGCAGGATGTGAAGAAGATTATACTGGAATATATCAGCACCATAATAAAAAGCGGGAACCTGAGTGGAACAATTCTTTGTTTTGTAGGACCACCCGGTGTGGGCAAAACCTCAATCGGGAAATCCATATCCCATTCACTTAACCGTAAGTTTTTCCGCTTCAGTCTTGGTGGGATGCGTGATGAAGCAGAAATCAAAGGGCATCGCAGGACATATATCGGAGCATTACCGGGTAAGATAATTGAGAGTCTTAAACGCTCAGGTTCATCAAATCCCGTGATAATGCTTGATGAGATTGATAAACTCGGGAAAAGCTTTCAGGGTGATCCTGCTTCTGCATTATTGGAAGTACTTGACCCTGAGCAGAATAAAGATTTCCTCGACCATTATCTGGATGTCCGGTATGACCTCTCGAAGGTTCTATTTGTAACTACTGCAAACCAATTGGATACTATTCCGACTCCATTATTAGACCGTATGGAGATTGTTTCACTTCCGGGTTATGTAATGAGAGAGAAGAAGGAGATTGCAAAACGCTATCTGATACCCAGACATCGGAAAGAACATGGTTTGAAGGCATCTGAGGTTCAGATTACAGATAAAGGATTAGAGAAAATTATCGAGGATTATTCCAGAGATGCGGGTGTTCGCTATCTGGAACAGCAGATAAAGAAGATAATGCGACAAGTAACTTTGAGAATGGCAGAGGGAAAAGGTGACAGTTTTTCCATAACAATAAAAAATGTTCAGGAATATCTCGGGAAACCTTTATTTAGTGAAGAGCATCTATATAAGCGACAAATTCCGGGAGTTGTTTTAGGGCTTGCCTGGACACCTTACGGTGGTTCAACATTATATGTAGAAGCATCATCATATATCAGACCCGGAGGTGGTTTTAAACAGACCGGTCAGCTTGGGAATGTGATGAGGGAATCCACCGAAATAGCCTACTCTTATGTTCGCTCATTGGTTTGTGATGACCCCAAAGTATGCAAGTTTTATGATGAGAATCTCATTCATTTACATGTTCCTGCCGGTGCAACTCCAAAAGATGGTCCATCTGCCGGTTCTACAATGGCATTAGCTCTATATTCACTTGTACATAACAAGCCGGTCAAAAAGGGCTTTGCCATGACAGGAGAATTGACGCTTACCGGTAAAGTGCTGCCAATTGGAGGATTAAGAGAAAAAACTATTGCAGCAAAAAGAGTTGGGATCAAAGAATTGATATTCCCTAAAGAAAATGAAGGAGATTTCAATGAGTTGCCTGATTACATAAAAGAGGGTATAGAAGCTCATTTTGTAGATTATTTCAAGGATATACTCAAGATTGCATTTCCTGCTGATTAATAATTACTAAATAAATGAGAATATGTGGATAACTGAGGATGAGAGTCTATTCAGCTGTATTCTTTATGTAATGCAAATGAACCCAATTGCATACAGCTCGAAAGGGCTGTTCAATTCCACAATTCTACGAATTGTCAGCAACTCAGGAGAGTCGCAGTACGAATGCAAAATGCAAGAATATTTGTAGGGGGGAATTGCGTTTGTCCCGTCATATCGAGGATGGGATTGCCACCATTTCAAAGGTCTAATGACCATTTGAAAGGTGGAGATTTGTAGGGGTAGTGCCTTGTGCCTACCCGAAATGGAGATACTGCTTCAGCTGTATTCTTTATTTAATGCAAATGAACCCAATTGTGATGAAAAACAGATTCACAGTGCGTTTTATGCGGAGTTCGGTCATTTTCACCCCTCTTTTACCCTTG
>JAFGVF010000190.1 GCA_016938155.1 Candidatus Cloacimonadota bacterium | reverse complement strand
CGCTGTGGCAAATCGGAGTTTGCCACCCCATTTTCGTACTGCGACTCTCTGAGTTGCTGACAATTAGTAGAATTGTTGGAAATTGAACAGCTCTTAGGAGCTGTATGCAAGTGAGGACACTTGCATTACGGGGAAAAAAGAATGGAATTCTCGTTCCCAAGCCCCAGCTTGGGAATGAAAAAAGGTTACTAAGCTGGGGCTTAGTAACCAGGAATAAAGTAGTAAATGATTTTAGACTGCAATCTTCCCGGCAAGGGATAGAAGAGTCATAATGGCAGATGCAATAATGACCCCAAGAAAAATACAGAACATAGATTTCCAGAATTTCAATCCGAAAAGATAGCATGCCATGGCACCTGTCCAAGCTCCCGTAACGGGAAGGGGAACAGCTACAAAGAGGGTTAATCCTATCTCTTTATATGTCTCAATACTTTTCCCTTTTTTGCGAGTACGGGCAAAGAGTTTATCGAGAATCTTTCTGAGCCAAGGACTTTTATGAGCAATTCTATCCAGCCATCCTATGATAATAATTAGGAAGGGGATAGGCAACATATTACCGAGAACAGCCCAGCCGACAGCTTCGTACCAAGGCATATTAAAAGCAAGGATTGCAACGGGGATAGCTCCCCTTAACTCAATAATCGGAAGCATCGATATTATAACCGTAATCAATCTATAATCCAGATGTCGTGCCTGAAGACCGGAAATTATACTTTCTCGGAGACCTGAGACGGCAAAAAGAGCTGAAATTGAGATAAGAATAAAGAATATAATCAAGCTTTTCTTCATTTATTCTTCACCCTCAGTCTCCTCACTTCCGCCATCGTCAGTAGTAAACATGGCTTCCACAAACTCCTTTGCATCGAAATCTTTCAGGTCTTCTACACTCTCACCCACTCCGATAAGACGAATTGGAATATTCAGTTCGTGCTTTATACCCATTACGACTCCGCCTTTGGCAGTTCCGTCCATCTTGGTAATAGTAAGTCCACTGAGCTTCACAACCGAGTTAAAGGTCTTTGCCTGAGAGATGGCATTCTGTCCGGTAGTAGCATCCAGTACGAGGATTGTCTCATGTGGAGCTTCGGGAATAAGCTTCTTTATTGTACGGTCTATTTTATTCAATTCATTCATCAGATTCACTTTGTTGTGCTGTCTGCCTGCTGTATCTATCAACACTACATCGAAACCTTTGCTCATAGCAGAAGCAATACCGTCATAAACAACAGAGGATGGGTCGGAATTCTGCTCCCTTTTGATAATCGTAACATTAGACCGGTCAGCCCAGATAGTCAATTGCTCAATAGCCGCAGCACGGAATGTATCCCCGGCAATCAACATAACCTTCTTCCCTTCATCAGAGAACCTTCTTGCCAACTTACCGATAGTAGTCGTCTTTCCCACACCATTTACTCCGATAAAGAGGATAACATAAGGCTTCACTGAACCGAAATCAAAGCCGGGAGTTAAATCTTCGTAATCCTTAAGGAGAAGGTCACTCATGATGCTCTGGAGAGCATTTAGGACATCCTGAGACTGAGTGTATTTATGGTAGCGAACTTCTTCGCGAAGTTTCTCAACAATCTCTTCGCTCATTCCTACTCCAACATCGGAGCGAATGAGAATCTCTACCAATTCCTCCATAAGTTCTTCATCGACTTTACCGCGTAACCTTATTGTCTCTGCGAGTTTACCGACAAATCCACTCTTGCTTTTGGCAAGCTTAGACTTCAATTTCTTCATAAAACTAAGCATCTATATTCTCCTGAATGTTTTTATCATCTCTATAAATGTTTTTTCAAATACTGACCAGTATATGATTTCTCGTTGGCAGCAATCTCCTCCGGAGTACCTGTTGCAACAATCAAGCCCCCATCATCTCCACCTTCCGGTCCAAGATCGATTATGTAGTCGGCAGTCTTGATTACATCCATGTTATGCTCAATCACCAACACGCTATTGCCCATGGCAACAAGTCTTTGCAATACTTTCAATAATCTGTTGATGTCGTCAAAATGCAGCCCGGTTGTTGGTTCGTCGAGGACATACAAAGTACTGCCGGTGCTTGTTCGGCTAAGTTCTTTAGCAAGCTTTATTCTCTGAGCCTCTCCACCTGAAAGCGTGGTAGAAGGTTGTCCAAGCTTGATATAATCCAAGCCGACATCGTGCAGGGTCTGCAATTTCTTCTTAATACTCGGGAAATTCTCAAAGTATTCAATCGCTTGTTGTACATCGAGGTCAAGGACTTCTGAGATGTTCAAACCTTTGTATCTGACTGAGAGAGTTTCATTATTATAGCGTTTGCCTTTACAAGCCTCGCAGGTAACAAATACATCTGAGAGGAAGTGCATCTCAATCTGTTTCACTCCTCCACCTTGACAAGACTCGCAGCGACCACCCTTCACATTAAAAGAGAACCTTCCCGGCTTATAACCTCTAATCTTAGATGCCGGAAGTTCTGCAAACAGATCACGGATAGAGTCAAACATCTTTATGTATGTGGATGGATTAGAACGAGGAGTTCTGCCTATGGGCTGTTGGTCTATCCCGATTATCTTATCTATATGCTCCAGCCCGGTGATCTCTTCATGCTTTCCGACTTTCAATGAAGATTTGTAGAAATGGTTATTGAGAGCAGGATAAAGAGTCTGGTTAATTAATGAGCTCTTTCCTGAGCCGGAAACACCCGTTACGCACACAAACATCCCTAAAGGTATATCTACATCCACATTTTTAAGATTGTTGTGAGACGCACCCTTAATGGTGATTTTACGCTCACCCGGAGAGACTCTTTGTTTCGGTATCTCTATCTTCAGCTTTCCGCTTAAATATTGCCCGGTCAGGGATGCCTTATTCTTGATAATATCCTGTAAAGTACCCTGTGCGGTAATATTTCCTCCATAAATACCGGCTCTAGGTCCGAAGTCGAGTATCTCATCTGCTACCTTCATGGTATCTTCATCATGCTCGACAACTATAACGGTATTCCCCAAGTCACGAAGTTTCAGAAGCATGCCGACAAGTCGGTCATTATCTCTTTGATGTAATCCGATACTGGGTTCATCAAGAATGTACATCACGCCCACAAGTTGACTACCAATCTGACTGGCAAGCCTGATTCGTTGGGATTCACCACCTGAGAGAGTAGGTGAACGGCGGTCAAGGCTTAGATAGTGCAGACCAACAGACATAAGAAATCCAAGACGATTCCTTACTTCTTTAAGAATCTCTTCCGCAATAATGCTTTGGTTACCCTTTAAATTAATGTTTTCGAAAAAACGCTCTGCTTGAGCGATAGTCATGTATGTTACATCGGTAATATTCTTATCTGAAATCCGCACGGACATGCTTTGTGGCTTGAGCTTGCTTCCTTTACATGTAGTGCAGGGTTTATCACTGACATATTTCATGTAATAGCGTCTCGCTCCTTCGGATTGAGTTTCTTTCATTCTTCTCTGGAGAGTGTGTATGACACCTTCATGACGGGAATCAAATTCGAAAACAGAACCGTTACGCTCCCACTTAACCCTGAATTTCTTTCGTTTTTGTCCGTGCAGAAGAAAATCCTGTATCTCGGGAGTTAAGTCTTTCCATGGTGTATCCAAAGAGAATCCCAACTCTTTTGCGTAAGTTACAATCTGCTGATAAGTCCAGGTATCACTCTTTTTTCCGAGAGGTCCCCACGCTTCGACGGCTCCCTGTCTAAGAGACAGCTTTTTATTTGGTACTACAAGGTCTTCATCTATTTCAAGCTTGTAGCCCAAACCATTGCAATCAGGGCAAGCACCAATAGGGCTGTTGAATGAAAAATGCTGTGGGGAAAGCTCTTCAAAGCCTATCCCGCAATCAGGGCAGGCATATTGCTCAGAAAGCAACTCTTCAAGACCCTCATCAATATAGTCTATTTTAACCATCCCATCGGATAGTTTCAAGGCAGTCTCCAATGAATCGGTCAGACGCCCCTCGATACCTTCCTTGAGAGATATCCTGTCCACTACCACTTCCAAAGTGTGTTTACTCTTCTTATCAAGAACAATCTCTTCTTCAAGTTGCCGAACAACCCCGTTAATCTTAATTCTGGCAAATCCCTCCTGTCTAACCTGATCAATCACATCAGAGTGGGTTCCCTTACGATTCTGTACCAATGGTGCCAGAATCTGAAGCTTAGTCTTTGCACCGTGTTTCATGATATGTTCAATCATTTGGTCAACGGTTTGAGCACCTATGGGTTTACCGCAATTAGGACAGTATTGTTGCCCGATACGGGCGAACAGGATTCGCAAATAATCATAAATCTCGGTTACAGTTCCGACAGTAGAACGAGGATTCTTGCTGGCTGCCTTCTGCTCAATGGATATGGCAGGCGACAGACCTTCAATATAGTCAACTTTTGGCTTCTCCATCTGACCTAAAAACTGTCTTGCATAAGCAGAAAGTGACTCAACATAACGGCGCTGTCCCTCTGCATAAAGAGTATCAAAAGCTAAAGATGACTTTCCCGAACCGGATACTCCCGTGAATACAACAAGCTTATTACGGGGAATTGTAACAGTAATATGTTTCAGATTATGTTCGCTGGCACCCTTGATAAAGATGTTTTCTTTCATCACCGTTCATCCTATTTATAGATATAAGTATAGAAGTTATCTTCGTTTAAGTATTCTTTGGCTAGCTGTTGCATTGTCTCGCAAGTAACACTCTCCAGTCGTTTATCACGCTCCAAATAGTATTGATAATCATAGCCAAGTGCTCTTAAATAACTTAGAATCTTAGCTTGAGACATCATGCTCTCTTCCCCGATAAGTCGCTGACCTTTGATATAGTTTCTGGCTACTCTAAGCTCTTCTTCAGTTACTCCGTTTTTGACTATATCACTCAGAACCTGCTTAATGAGCTCTATGGCAAATTTGTCATTCTCTCTATCCGTGATACAATTAATAGCATAGTATCCAAAATCTTTATAGGAGTGTACATCGAAGCTGACACTGTAAGCAAGCCCGTGCTTCTCTCTTAAAAGGTTGAACAATCTGGAGTTCATCTCTCCCCCAATTATCTGGGACAACACAAAGAATGCCGTATTATATTCCCTTTCAGAAATAGTACAAGCCTTACCTCCGCAATAGATAACAGCCTGCGTTTCATCGTTAGTAACAATCTTAGTTCTTTTAGCAGGGGTATGAGCAGTCAGCCGTCTTCTCAGATTGATCGGTTTTCGTTTTTGCTTGAATTGCTTTTCAAAGAGAGCTTTCACTTCCTTAAAGTCTATGTTACCTACAATGGAGATATACAAAGGTGCTTTTTGGTAATACTTGGCATACCAATCCAAAAGTTGGTTTCTGGTAATAATCTGGAGGTGTTTCTTCTCTCCTAAACTACCTACAAAATTGCTGTCGGAACCGAACAAATATTGCTTAAATTGCCGATATGCTATGCTCGCAGGATAATCCTTCATCCGATCCAGAGAACTGATACAGGTCTGTCTGTATTGTTTAATGTGCTCCATAGGGAAAGTTGGCTTTTCCAGAACATCCGCCAAAATCTCGATTGCCTGGGCAAGTCTGTCATTGAAGCTTTTCACTTTAATAACAGTGCAATCCATCATCGGGTCACAAGATAGACTTATCCCGTTATCTATACAGTATTCCAGAAGTGATTCGTGGTCCCGTTTAATATTGCCGAATTGAAGCATAGCAGCAGTGAACTGATTAATCCCGCGGTACTTCTCCGGTTCATTCAGTTGAGATGCATTAAAGGTTGCTGCAATACCTACAGTGGGTTTTCCAATGACTTTTTTCATCATCAAAACAATACCGTTTGATAACTGAATCTCTTCGAATTCCGTCGGTTGCTGCTGTGTATCGCTTAGAATATTGAATTCCTTATAGATGGCAGTAATCGCATCCGTATCTAATGCCGTTTTGCCGGTATGCATTAACTGAAGATATTTTATATTGATAATCTCATCAATGACTTTCCGTACACTCTGAGCATTTATCTCAGCGGTTTTGTGGAGATAGCTGTATAGGTTTTGATAGTCTCCCAGAAGCTCTTCAGAACCAATTACGGAACCAAGAGTTTCCACGAACTCAAAACTGTAACGATATGAGTGTTCAAGTTCAACCCGATGTTTTCTTATGGTCTCGTCACTCAAACCGTACCAACTGAGCTTCGAAAGCTCTTCCAGGAAAATCCTGAATATTTTTTCAATATCTTTGTTGTGTTTTGGGAAGATGACTATTGCTGCAACGCCATCAATTTTCCCACTGAAGGAATAGAGCTTTACGGTATCAATCAGCTTTTCTTCGTTATATAATCGTTTGTATAAAATGGAGTTCTTGCCAGATGCAAAGACTTTCATTGCTAGATTTAATGAATAAGCATCGGGATGTAAGTCTGATAGCTCGGGAAGCGTAATGGCAATAATATCTTTTCTAAGTTTGCTCTGTTTAAAGCAATATCTAAACTCTTCAGGACAGGCTTCCGGTTCGATTTTAACATCAACACTCTTTGAGGCATTCCAGTCCAGAAAGAAAGTATCAATCACTTTCTTGAGATTCTCTTCATCAAAATCACCCGTAACAACTATGAAGCAATTATCGGGAGTATATCTCTCTGAAAAGAATTTTCTTAAATCCTCAGGTGTAGAGTTTTTTAAACTTTCCTGATTACCAACAATCGGGTTTCGATAGGGGTTATGCTTGAAATATAATGCCGGAATTGCCTCAACAAAATTCTCTTCGGGGTCATTCTGATACTGTTTCAGCTCTTCAATTACGACCTTCTTTTCCGACTTGAAGTCTTCATCACTGAAATTTGGATTTTTAACCAATTCGGCAAGCAAATCCATTCCTTCTGCAAGAAACTCCGAAGGTACGGTGAGATAGAAACATGTGGAGTCATACTCGGTATAAGCATTGATGGAGGCTCCCAAGCCTGAAGCTATATCCATAATTCTGTTCGCCGGATACTTGGCAGTGCTTTTGAAAACAAGATGTTCCATGAAATGAGAAAACCCGGCTTCGTTTTCTCTCTCCCACACAGAACCAACACGCACATATATCTGTAAAGATACTATCGGTCTGCCTTTGTCAGGAGTGTATATGATTTTAAAGCCATTAGGAAGAGTAAAACCTCTTGTTGCATTATTTACCATTTAGAAGTTTTCCTCAACAAAAGCATAAGCACTGTGGTTATGAATAGACTCATAATTCTCTGATTCAACCCTGAATCCTGTAATCCTATCATCTGCCCTCAATCTCACTGCCATCTCCCTGACAATATCTTCTACAAATCGTGGTCTGGAATAAGCTTTCTCCGTTACGAACTTTTCATCTACTCTTTTTAGGAGCGGATAAATCTCGCAACTTGCTGTTTCTTCTGCCATTGCTATCAAATCCTCCAGCCACACAAACTCGTTAAAACGAGCCCGGATAGTAATGTGTGAACGCTGATTATGGGCACCATGTTCACTTATCTCCTTGGAACAGGGGCAAAGACTTGTAACGGGCACAACAACTCCGATTACGAGGTCATAAGATTCAGCAAAACTTGCTTCAAAGAAGCAGTTATAATCAAGGAGAGATTCAATTCCCGAAACGGGTGCCTTCTTCTTTAAAAAGTAGGGAAACCTTACATTAACAAACGAAGCCTCAGCATGAAGTCTTGACTTCACTTCTTTAAGAAAGTTCTCCAGATTCTCAACTATTGAATCCTTATGATATTCATTCAACACTTCCAGAAAACGGGACATGTGAGTTCCGCGATGATCATGTGGAAGTTGAACATAAATGTCTAAATCGGCAATTGTAGGCTGCGTTCCGAACTCTTTATCCTGAACAGTTATCGGATAGCGAACCCCTTTCACCCCTACTTTATCTATGAGAACATTTCGCTCATCCGTAAGACTCTGTATATCTTTTTTATTCTTCATATTCTTTATCTAAGTATCTCTTCATCCCCATTGATTTTAGCGAAATAATCTCATCATTTTCCAAGTAATAGATAATCGTTTCTGCATCTTTCCATGATTTGATATATTCCACTGCCTTTCTCGGCTCCATCAGAAAGAGGGCAGTAGATAATCCATCGGCTTCAAAGGCATTGTCACAAACAACTGTAACCGAGAAAGTATTCACAACAGGATAACCCGTTCTGGCATCGATGATATGATGATAACGCTTATTATCTACTTCAAAGTATTGTTGATAATCACCGGAGGTGCCTATCGATTTATTCTTCAAACGGAGTACTGCGATTATGTCATTCATGTTGCGGGGATGCTGAATTCCGACCTTCATCGGCACAACGGAATCACCAAATGTTCTGTAGCTACTGCGAGTAGTGACATACCCACAGACAACATCTTCTTTTTCCAGCAACTCTGCTACCCTATCAAGTACATAGCCCTTGGCAATTGCACCGAAGGTCAGCTGCATTCCTGCTGGAACAACAATCTCTTTTTCAGTATATTTTATTCGGTCAAAACCGACAAATTTCAAGGCTTCTGCTATCTCGGCATCTGTAGGCACAATCTTGTTATCAAAATCCCATTTATTGATTACAGCCCCTACACTCACATCAAAAGCTCCCTCCGTGTCTTTATAGAGTCTCTCTGAGAACTGCAGAAGTTCATACATTTCATTGTCAATTGCAACAGGTTTACCCTCCGCATGGTTAATCTGCCACACCATGGAACTATCCCGATACTCTGAAAATTTCTGCTCATAATGCTCAATAAGGGCAAATCCCTTTTCTATTATCGGCTCAATTGACTTCTGCTGAGATGTTACGGATATTTCCACAATCGTATCAAGCATTATTCTGCTGCGTTTATCAGTGTATTTTCGGTTGGTGTATTGCCAGAAACCCACTCCGATTACCAGTATCAAAAGGATTAAAGAAACTATCTCTTTACGCTTCATCGAATTCCTCATTTCATTTATTTTTTAATGTTCCAATGCAGAATCAAGCCGGTTATTGTCAAATTTATTATCTCTCTTATTATTCTTGAGACAAAATATCTTGGAAGCGAAAAGATAGCAAGGAAAAATTAAGCATCACTTAATTTTCCTGTTTTACAGAATTGATTCTTTTCTTACACTTCAGCGATTTTAACACCATCTACACAACTCTTAGTTCGAATAAATTCTCTTCGTATTCCTCT
>JAFGVF010000189.1 GCA_016938155.1 Candidatus Cloacimonadota bacterium | reverse complement strand
TAGGTTCCAGCTTGCAATTTATAGAAATATATCCCGCTGGTAACACTGTTCCCATTTGAATCTGTGCCCTTCCACACGATATTGTGGGAACCGGCTGTGAAGTTATCATCTGCAAGAGTAGCAATATGCTGTCCCCGGATGTTGAATATATTAAGTGTAGCATGTACATTCTCTTTCAGATTGAAGCTGATAGTCGTTTCCGGATTGAACGGGTTGGGGAAGTTACCGATTAAGACAGGATTATTTATTATCTCGGAATTATTATTATTCTCAGAAGCAGTTGTTCCTATCATCATAATGCTATCCAGCATGAGCATAACTCCCTGGGGAGATGTATGATGGATTGCAATCCTGATAATCTGATCACAATAGTCCGATAAATCCCATATAAATGGAGTCCAGGCAGGAGGCACTTCTATAGGCATATCTCCGCTTATAACAGTAAAATCAGCAGGATCTGTACTTCCGTTAGAAATGCAAAGCTCAAGTGTTTCCATGCCGTACTGAGTGGAATATGATCTTACCATAAACTGAATGTAGTGGTCATCCATCCATTCTCCGGTGTCAGGTCCTAAGTGGATAGGATGTGAAATCAACCAATTGTCACCGGCACCTGTTTCAGAACAGAAAGCAGCAGCGTATTTAGTACCACTGAAGGCATCTGCATTCTGGAGCGGAGGAGTAGTTGAATTGGGATTAAACACCATGAAGGAATGTGGCTCATTTTCACCCGGAAAGTCTGCTAAATCTCCAAATCCGATAGTATTTTCTCCATCCCCATCGATGAGAGTCCAGTCTCCAAATTCAGTTACAAAATCATTATAGCTTTCAAAATCTTCAGCAAGAGGAGGTGCATCAATTACAAAGTATGTTACAAGAACAGAGTCACAAGGAACACTCTCCAGGAAAGTCGGTTCAGTGATGAAGGCGGTAACCTTGTATTCATATATCTGATCTTCTATCAATCCATCTGCAGAATCAAGATAAAATGGAATCTCAACCGGTTCCTGATTTATCTGCACATCATCACGATATATATTATAGCTTAAGTCCTGAATATCAGCTGGTTCTTCCCATAAAAGATTTACACCTTGGTAAGTGATGTCGCACCAAAGCTCGGCTGGAGATGTAGGAACATCTCTGGTTACAAATGACCATACGGGGCAGTTAATGGCATCTCCCAGCATGTTATAGGGAATCACCTGCCAGTAATAGAGTTCATTTTCCTGTAGCTGGTCAATGCTATAAGTAAGTGTATTCCCTAAGTCCAGCATGGCCAGAATGTTTGTAGGGGGATTATCAGATCCGATGTATAATTTGTAACCCTGAGCAAACGGATGACTTCTCCATTCAAGCTGTACTGAGGGAGGAATACTGAAAGCATTATCTAGTGGAAAGACACATGGTACCGGAGATGGTATAATTGTCGATGGGTCCAGATTAAGAGTCACTGGATTAACTCCAATGTTCCAAAAATCAGCAACTGTGTCAGTGAGGGTAATGTTCACTATTCCGCAATCTCCACTTGAAATTTCTACAATTGTTACAGTAACAACCTCTCCTACCATCCAGGGGTTTTGAAAGTCTTCACATTGAACAGCGAGTATAATAAATCCAAACCCGCTTTCTTCAGGAGTAAGAAAGTATGAATTTAATGAGTTGTATGTCCCTATAATATCATCAGGATGGGTATTTACCCGGACTGCTTCCCAATAAACATCATTCTCATCCGGTGAATTTCCCTCGGAATCAAGAAAGCCTACATATGCAATGTGCTGAGAAAAGAGAACTCCAGTCAGTAAAAAAACGACATAGAATAAAAGCATTATTTTTCTCATAATTCCTCCCAATGTTTTCGTGTTATCACACGAAGAGGCTAAATCATTCTATCTATATCTTACTGTACAATAATGCGTTTTCTTTCTTCATATGTCAAGCATAATTTTTTATTGTTTTGAATTCCTCGTTTTATTGTTACCTCGTTATGAAGGGTTAGATATTAATTAAATAGTGTAACTCTCTTTCATCGTAACCGAGGACAATTTCCATCAGGAAATCTCCAGTTGTTAAAATCCCTTTATGCTCCGCTTTCAGACGATGGAAGAAATGTGGAAAAAGTTATGAACAAATTGTGGATAACTTTAGCCTATCCCAGGGAGGGTCTAGGGAGGGTCTAGGGAGATTCCAACGAAATTCCACCGTTTGAAAGCAGGACAGTCAAGCTGAGAAGAGACCGATCACCGTTCTTGGCAAGTACATCTTAGAAGTCTAAGAGCTACTCATTAATGGAGAGGGGACTCCAGAGGGAATGAGGATAGAAACAATAGGACAGTTAATGTGAAAAGATGAAGTTACTCCATCGGTTTGTTTAGACATAAAAAAAAAGCCCGATTTCTCGGGCTCGGGGAGGTGAAGAAGATTTATTATTTTACGGCTGAGAGGAGTCTTTCTGCCTGTTCGGAAGTGATAATTCCTTTTTCCAGAAGTTCGAGAATTTTCAATCTACTCTGCTTCATATCTGAATCTGAGGATTGAGGAGTAATAATCTCTTCTTCTGTTTTGTGGAAAGCCTCAGAGATGTGATTAATCGCCTCATTAACAGTTTCCAGAATCTCTTCAGGATTCGGAGCATCAGGGGGAGTGGGTGGTGTTTGTGGAGATTCTACATCCTGATTATCATCAGATTTAATAATAATCTTTGTCTTCTTTTGGATTGGCTCTCCGTTCACATCAATATCTGTGTCATCACCATCCTGATTAATCCTGATTTCAAAGTTCGTGAGTTTATCCTGAAGGGAGTTAACAGTCCGGATAGCAGCATCAATAGATTTCTGAACTGATTTACGGGAAATCAGAGCAGCCTTTTTCTCGAGTACTTTGGAAATACGGTCAAAGTCAACATTCTTAAGTGCCTGCTGAACCTTTTCATTAATATCCATATCCCCTTTGTTCAGTTTTTCCCAATTGTTCTTGAAGCGGATAACTTCGACCTTGATGCCTTCCATACCGATAGTCTTGCTATCCAGAAGGCTAATGCTTCCATTTTCGGTTTCCACATTAATATGATAAGTACCGCTTCCTTTGCTCAGATGAATCGTTCTCTCGTCATCATCAGTATCTTCGCTTTTCTTATCGTATCCGACAGTATGTTTAAGGCTGCCGTATTCCAGAGAGCATCTGGCATCAAACTCCAATTCGGAAGGTATGATAAGGGTTACACTACCGTTTTCAGTTTCAACATTTGCGTTCCCTTCTGTTCGGAGGGGAATTTCACAAGTAACTCTACCGTTCTCAGTTTCAATGTTGATGCCTTTATAATCGCTTTTTTCAACCTTAATCTGTCCATTTTCCGTCTCAAGATTAAGAGTTTCACCTTTGGATGTTTCGACTTTGATTGAGCCGTTCTCACTTTCCGCATTTATCTCGCCCTCCGAATCGTGTATTCTGATCTGACCATTCTCGGTCTCAACATTTATTGTACCGGTTCCTTCACTAAGGATGATGGAACCGTTTTCCGATTCCAGATTGATGGTGCCCGTTATTTGCTTGCAGACAATTCTGCCATTCTCATTCTCGACATTCAGGGTAATATTACGAGGAACAATTGCCTTAACAAAACTGGTTTTCATATCAAGATGACAACTTGAATCATCATCGAAAGAGAAGATTACACGGTTTTCTTCAACAATGTTATCGATTATGTAAATATCTTCGCACTCTTCAACACTATTACCGGCTGCGTGCAGTTCTACTTCAAAAATTACGCTTTCTTCATCATGGGATTCAACAAATATGTTGACATAGTCAGACTCAATCTCGATTGTCGCATTAGGCTTAAGGGGGATGACATGAGATTGATTAAGTTCATTTTTCATCGTTATCTCCTTTTTTCTATTTGGGATATTGCATCATCTATGGAAATTTCACCGTCCTCAATTCCTTCCAGTATTGAGAGGATATTGTCATCCCTCTTCTCCGGTTGAAGGGCTTTTGTGATTTCTCGGAGTCTTGCCTTCACGGTAGGATATGAGATGTTTAAAACCCGTTCTACTTCTTTGATGTTCCCTTCTGCAAGCAGAAAAATCTTGGCAAATTCCAGTTGCTCACCTTTGAGAGCAGCTAATCCTGATAGCTTGAAATCTCCTTCTATGGATGTATTGCAGTTGGGGCAGGCATAGCGTTGAATTCTCAACTCGCTGTTGCATACGGGACAACTATTAAGACTATCTTTTTTCATTATTACCTCCGAATCTGATTCAATAAATATGAGCTCAATTAATTATGTCAAGAAGAAAATTAATAATATTAATATCAATATTGATAATCTTAATTCAGAGGACAGGAATAATTGATTACTGTGAATTGACGCAATAAGCGAGCGAGAACCGACTCCCTTTGCGTGAATGATATTGACATGGAACTCCCCTTCGCATGAAGCCCCGCTGAATATAAGAGGGCAAGCAGGGATGCGTGCCCTACAGTACGACATGCTTCCAACCTGCCGAATTTCTTAGTTTACATAATATTATCTCTTGGAACTGTTAAAATACACTGTACACACCTGTATATATCATGCTTTTTACTATTCAACCCGTTGCGTTGCTCCTGCGGGTCACCTGCGGGTCACCTGCGGATATCTTGGGCAAAGGCGTAAGAGGGGCGGAAGTGAAACGGTAGTCAAACCCGTCATGGCTGGAAGCGGATGATTGGTATGATTCCGGTGAAACAGGTATATCGTCTCATGGGTTTACCGTACCTTTCCCGTGGGGCTCCCGTGGATGCCACGGTTAACCCACGGTTGATCCACGGTTGACCCATGGTTGGGTTTGCCAAAACTGTAAGGCTTTGAATAGAGTTTTATGCATTGTATGTCAATAATTCTAAGGTCTGTAAACCGATTGCAAAGATAAACCGGAGATGAAATCAGTGCTATGCTTGAACGGTCTCATTGGTTAAAAGAAGGGTAGTAGTAAGTTAAAATTTGACAATCTATGGAACAGATATAATTTTGTAATTAAAATTCAATGAAGATAACAAACGGGAGTTTACATGAATAGATACAGCAAGGTCTTGATTCTGACCATAGTTGCAGCATTGTTGAGTAGTGGATTGTGGGGAGGGAATTCGATATTCAGCAGATACGGGTTTCCCATATTAAATGAAGGTTATGATGTTTACGGTATGGGCATGGGCAACACGGGTTCAGGAGATTTCCTTAGAATGAACCATGGAATCGGCTTAAATCCGGCATTGAGTACTACTGCTACGAATGTTCTTTTTTCGACAGGGCTAAAAATGGGGTTTACTGATTTTGCTGATAACCAGGGAAACAGCTTCCGGGACACCTCTTTTGATTTTCCCTATTTCAGTATGCAGGTTCCACTTAATAGACATCATTTAGCGTTTCAGTTTACTTCTTTGATGAGTGGAAACCTTCAGAATACAGCAACAGGTGTTTCTACTGTGGATGGTGTTGATTACACGCTTGATACCTATGAGAGCTTTTATTCTTACTTATATCGAGCGGATTTGCTGTATGCCTACAAATTTAAGCATTTAAGTATCGGTACGGGAGTTAACTATTATCTTGGAAATCGCAAGCAGAAAGTAACTCAGGATTATATCGGAATTGGACCGGACATCGATACCGAAGATGTTAATGCGGGATATGATACTTTTTATGAGGTTGACAACACATATCAGAATCCCGGTTTCACTGTGGGGCTTGGAATGAAATATGAAAAAATGAGTTTTGGGTTGTCCTATCTGAGTTCTGTTGATTTGAATAACACAAAAGAATATCATTCGATTCTGAATACTGTGGAAATCGAAGATGACAGCTTCATCCTTCCGCATATCATAAATGCCGGAGCTGCTTTCAGAGTAAAAAATGTTTGGAAGATGAATATGGATTTCCGCTACTCTCTATGGGAGAGTTCGGATATAGTTGCTGATGCGGTTAATACTTGGAGAGTAGGTGCGGGAGTAGCTTATCAACCCCTTTCCGGTGAAGAGAAAATACTGAAGAAGTTCCCGATTAGAGTTGGCTATACTATGAGATTGCTACCTTTTCAAGCAAATAATTCCAACCTTTTCGAAAATACATTCACATGTGGTATGACTTTCCCGATTAAGACAATCTCCAGTCGTTTGGATTTTGCCTATCAACTCTCAAAACGCGGGAATAAGGGAGACAATGATATAGAGGAATATTCTCACATGTTTATGATTGGAATAAGTGGTTTCGATATTTTCCAGAAGACACTCAAAAGAGATAAACCGCGAGAGATTCCCAAAGCTGAGGAGCTTTATTAATGCATTTCCATTGGGAAACGAGCGAACCATCAGGTGATACTCCCTTTGACAATATATTGAGGACAAAAGAGTATCAGTCTTATGTCCATCTTTCCGACCTGAAACTACTTCCACCAGAAACGGGATTCAAAGATATTGGCAAGGCAGTAAAAAGGATTTTCGAAGCCATCCGGGCAAATGAGAAGATTGTTATTTTCGGGCATGACGACCCTGATGGTATTACTTCAACTTATATTCTTTATAACTATCTAAAAAGTCTTGGTATTCCTGAAATCACATACTATATTCCCAATCGGATGAAGGAGAATCACGGTATCCAAAACAGCTTTGTGAGATTTGTCAGGAAAGGTGGATTTAAACTTATCATTACTGTTGATAATGGAATCACATCATTTGAAGGAATCAGAGGCTTGAGGGATATGGGCTGCGATGTAATCCTTACTGATCATCATATACTAAAACCGGAAGGAGCACCTCATTGTGAAGCAGTTATAAATCCTAAGCAGAAGGAGTGCAAATATCCTTTTGATATGCTTGCCGGAGTTGGTGTAACACTGATGTTGATCCGCCAGATTTTTCGTTATTGCAAATCAAATAAAATTATCGCAAGTGAACCCGGGTTAGATTTCTATTTCTGGACAGCAGTGGGCTCAATTTCAGATAAAGTACCTCTGATAAGCGTTAATCGAATCATCGTGAAGCATGTAATCGACAATTTTGAGAAGTTGAATTATCCTCACATAAATGCTTTGAAGAGTACCTTTGGTCAAATTGACACAGTAAACAATAAGCTGGAGTTTTTGATATTTGCAGGGAAGATTATTATGAACGGCAGAGATGTAAACGGTAATCACCTGGCTATGGATTTCCTGCTATCTGCAGATGATGAAGTTGAGCAATATCTTCAGGAATTGATTGAACAGAAGGAAGATAATGAAAAAGCAGCTCTTGAAGTGATAGATTTTGTTGAATCAATTATTAAAGATTATGAGGGAGAAGGGTTTATCTATTTTGATGATGAGAATCGGATACCGTACCCGATGTTGGGAATGGCAGCTTCTCATACAAGCTCTAAGCTTAAAATCCCGGCATTATTCCTTTCCAGGCAGAATGATGTAATTGTCTGTGAAGGAAGGTGTGGGAGTGGATTCAGTATTCTTGAGGCATTCAGTTATTGCAGCGATTCACTCATCCAGTTTGGGGGTCATGTAAAAGCTGCCGGCTTCACAATGGAACCACAAAAAATCAACGAGTTTATCTTCCAGTTTAACAGCTTTCTTCAGATTACGCAGGACTCGATTGTTGAAAACAAAGTTTTGAAAATTGATACTAAGATTACGATTGAAGAGCTTACGGATGAGTTCTGGCATAAACTGCAAACTCTTCAACCATTTGGTATGGGAAATCCTGAACCGATTATGCAAATGACAACTACCAGAAAAGAGATTGCCAAGCGGGGATTCAAGACAACTGGTTCAGACCTGCCGGAAAATGAGTTAGAGATTGCTTTTCGTTGGATAAAGAAAGATATACTTGAAATAGTAGATTATAATTGATATGAAACCATTATTAAAGGAATCACTCAGGAAATCAATTCATCTAAGCTCTTTGATCCTACCTTTATCCTATAGGTATCTTCTCGGTTCTAATAAACGGATTTCCTTCTGGGTGTTCCTGATATTGGCAATATTGGCAGTGATGGTTGACTTATTAAGATTAGAGCAACTGCATTTCAAACGCTATTTCATGCGTTGGTTTGGGCAAATACTTCGTCGGCATGAGATGGCAGGTTTTACCGGAGCTACCTTCATGATGATTGCCCATCTTCTATGTATAACGATATTTTCTGCTGATACAGCCTTTTTTGCAATGTCTTTTCTGGCAATAGGTGATACCTTTGCTGCCATTGTCGGATTAAATTTAGGAAAAAGAAAATTTAAAGGAATGAAAAAGAGTTTGGAAGGTGCTCTTGGATGCTTTGTATCAACATTCATATTTGCAATGCTTTACAGCAATCAAATCAACCCTGCGGTTGGTTTTTTCGGTGCTTTATCAGCTACTATTGCTGAAGTTATAAATATACCTGTTGACGATAATTTCAAAATTCCATTAATTAGCGGTATTGTTATGACAATAGCCGATATTCTTATTTTTTGAGGTTGCCTATGCTTATAAGCTTTATTATACCTGTCTTGGATGAGCAGGATTCTCTGATACAGCTTCATGATGAAATTGTACAGAATGTAGCTCCCAATTCCTATGAGATAATATTTATAGATGATGGGAGTACTGATGGCAGTTTAGAAGTGATGAGAACACTTTCTAAACGGGATACGGCAGTTAAAATAGTCTCATTCAGAAGGAATTTCGGCAAAGCAGCTGCTTTACAAACAGGCTTTGACTTAGCCAAGGGGCAAGTAGTGTTCACTATGGATGCGGACTTGCAGGATAATCCCATTGATATTCCTAAGTTCCTCAAACAATTGGAAGATGGTTACGATTTGGTTTCCGGTTGGAAGAAAAAAAGGCATGATCCCCTGAATAAACGAATTCCTTCAAGGTTCTTCAATGCAATAACTTCTATGTATTTCAAAGTTAGATTGCATGATTTTAACTGTGGTTATAAGGCTTATAGACAAGAAGTCATAAAAGAAGTTGACCTTTATGGTGAATTGCATAGATATATCCCTGTTCTGGCTAATGCAAAAGGCTATCGCATCGGAGAAATAGAAGTTCAGCACAGAGAAAGAAAACATGGAAAATCCAAGTATGGTTTTGAAAGATACCTGAGGGGATTTCTTGACCTTTTATCTGTGAGGATGGTTACTATTTTCAGAAGTAGCCCTCTCTATCTTTTCGGTAGCTGGGGTGCTTTTTTTGTCACAGCCGGCGGAGTATTATCACTTTATTTGACAATAATGAAAGTGTTTTACAATATGCCTTTATCGAATCGACCGTTGTTGTTTCTCGGAGTATTGCTGATACTTGTAGGAATGCAATTCTTCTCAATCGGTCTTGTAAGTGAACTGATAGTAAGTAAAATGCATAGAATAACGATGGGGAACAGCATCTCTATCAAAGAAAAAATAAATATTGATGAGGAGGTATAGAAGTATGAAAAAGCTGGTTTTAATTTTTTTGGGGTTGTTACTGGTTTCATTCTGTGTGGCTAAAGATTACACATTTGATGAATTCGATACGGATACCAGAGGCGTTTCTGACCAAACAAAGCTGATAGAAGTTTATCGGGATTATCTTGATAACAGCCAGGAGCTATCCGTTATTGAAATGGTGGAAGATATTTGGAAAGTGATGGATGAAAACGGTTTAATCTCGCATTTAAATAAGATGTCCATGCAGTTCTCAAGAGATTCCAGATATTTCTATTTGTTAGGTAGGATTGAGACAGAGCCGACTAAAAAGATAGATTTGGCTCGAACTGCAATCAAAAACGACCGTCAGGCTGTTCATTGTTATGAAATGATGCTCAAGACCTATAATGAATATTACTTTGGAACAGAGACGCTATCAGTTTCCCAGATTGAATATATGGTCAATAATCTTAAGAAAGATCGTGGATTTTGTAAGGATTTATTGAACATTGACCCTTATAATCGGGTTGGTATTGCTTTTGACACCAATTATTCAAAGTATTTAAACGAGCAAAAAGAAGCTAAAAAGAAGAAATAGACCAAGTGATAAACTGTTTTTTAAGAATAGGCTGCTGTTTTAAAAGCAGCCCATTCCTTTTATTCCATCAATTATCGGGAGTCAGTAATGGATTATAGAGTCGGTCTGATTCAATTTAAGCCTGAGTTTCTTCAGATGGAGGAAAACCTTCAGAAGATAGAAGAGCTGATCCGTAAGAATGAAGCGGATTTAATTGTTCTGCCTGAATTGGTAGTTTCCGGTTATGTTTTTAAAAACAAAGAAGAAGTTCAGAGTGTTTCTGAAGACGCCAGGGATGGTGCGACAGCAACTCTGATGCGTAAGCTTTCCGGAGAAATGAATGTCTCAATAGTGATTGGTTTTGCCGAGAAACATCATGATAATATCTATAATTCAGCATTGTTAACAAATCCGGACGGAACATTTTTTACTTACAGGAAAACTCATCTCTTTGCCGAAGAAAAACTCTATTTTACTCCGGGAGACACTGGTTTTCAAGTTTACAATGCCAAGAATAATGTGAGAGTCGGAATCATGATATGCTTCGACTGGCAGTTTCCGGAATCTGCTCGTTCACTTTCCTTAAAAGGAGCTCAAATCATTTGCCATCCATCAAATCTTGTTCTCCCTTGGTGTCAGCAAGCAATGATAATCCGTTCACTTGAGAATAGAGTTTACAGCATCACAGCCAATAGAATAGGACTTGAAAGAAATGGTGATAAGGAGCTTTTCTTTACAGGTATGAGTCAAATTCTTGGGACTAAAGGCGAGATATTACATCGGATGAAGATGGATGAAGAGGAAGTACAAGTTATTACGATTAATCCTTACCTTGCTGACAATAAGAAAGTTACTGAATATAACAGTGTTTTCAGTGATAGACGCCCTGATTTATATGAATTGGATTAAGTATGGTTGATAAGTTTGAAGCTGAAAGTCGGATTATTGAGCTCAGGAAAAAGATTAAGTACTATAATGATCTCTATTATCGGTTTGCTGAACCGGAGATAAGCGATTACGAGTATGACCGGTTACTTAAAGAGCTTGAGGTTTTAGAATCAGAGTTCCCTCAGTTTGTAGAAAGTAAATCAGTTACGGCAGAAGTTGGCAATGATCTAACTGAAGATAGTAAAACTATCCCTCACAAAGAGAGGATGTACAGCCTTGATAACGGTTATTCGTTAGAGGAAGTACGGGCATTTCTTGATAAAATTGCCTTTGAATTCAATTGGGGTATGTTTCCTGAAGTTACTCTTGAGCATAAAATAGACGGATTCAGCGTTAATCTTTTTTATAATAAGGGTAGATTACAATATGCAACAACAAGAGGCGATGGTTATGTAGGGGAAGTAATAACAAGAAATGTCCAGACAATCATTTCCATCCCTCAATCCATAAAATGGCATGAACCGATTGAAGTTCGAGGGGAGATATATCTTCCAATCAAGGAATTTATCAGAATCAATGAGGAAAGAGCCTCTGCAGGAGAGAAGCTCTTTGCAAATCCT
>JAFGVF010000188.1 GCA_016938155.1 Candidatus Cloacimonadota bacterium | reverse complement strand
CTACCGCACTACCTCCTTGATACATGGACAATAAAACCCCCTGGGCGAAAGGAAACTTTTCAGGTGGAAACAGATCTCGTGCAATTCGAACAGCGACGGGAACCAGAGCCACTGCAACACCTTGGATGATTCTAAATATCAACAAAGTATAAAATTCTGTAGCAAAGCCCGCCAGTATCGTTCCAACGGTGTAACACAAGAATGTTATGAGTAGCATCTTCTTCGGGCCATAGGTGTCAGCAAGTCTTCCTATAACTATGGTTACTGCGGCACCTGAAACTAAGTATACTGTAAGTACCCAACTAATAGTCCCATAATCCTTATCAAAATAGTCCGCCATTTGAGTAAGCGCAGGAGCTAAAGAAGTATGCACATACAAAACTAAAATAATGCTAATCCCCATAATCCAAAGGGATCTTGTAGCAACCTTAGGTGTTTCTACGGTAACTTGTTTTCCTGCAGGATGACCATTACCGTCATTTTTAGCAGATTCAGGCAATCTTTGCCTATTTTACTATTGTTCCTATATAAGCTCTCTTATTTCAGTGAACAATCTGATAAGCTAAGAAAAATTGAAATGACCATCTTTTTCTTAATCAGCTTATCTAAAAGTACTGTTGTAAATTGTCTTGCTAGCTAACTCTTTTGATTGTTGAGGTAAGACTTCAGTTTCCAGTTTGACAAGTTTACCCTTTCCTATTACTAACTGATTATAATCTTGATTCTTTGCAGGATACCAGTATAATAAATTATTCACCTTATCCCATTTCAATTCATTACTGGTAGCCCACACCGTAAAGTCAGGTGAGTAATGTATATCAAAAGGAATGAAGATGACCGTTGGTTCTTCCGTCACGACTTTACCCTTTAGAATAATCGCAGCATACTTTGAATCAATATCAAAAAATATGAGAGTAGGTTCTGCGGAGCTTCGCATCGGATATGGGCGTGAGACTGCATCAACATTTCTTGGTTTTCTGTCAGGTCCAAGTAGTGAGTAGTTTTCATAATTCCAATTATCCTTCCCTTCCTCCGTATTGTATAGATCGTAGTTCCATATGGTAGCGTTAAGAAGAAAGGCTTCTATTTGATTATATTGTAGATCCAAATATTCTCTAATCTGCTCTGCCTCTTGGAATGCCCCAAATTCTGTTATAAACGGAATTAGTCCACGTTCAGTGGCAGCCTGAGATAATTGATTAAAAATCACGGGAAATTCGATTTTATAAGTGTAAAGACTTTCAGGGATTTTTACAAATGAGCTGGCAACAGCCAAAGTATCATAGTAATGAAAAGACAGTACACCGTTATTACCAAATCTGGAATTAGAAATTAGATCACTTGGCAGATAGGTTTCCAATTTCTTTGTTACGAGTTTTTTATCTACCATTACATTTTTTATAAAGTCCATTTTAAATGAGCTCTTTACATCAAGGGGGGATGCTCCATAACTAACTGGCATACCGCCGCTATCAGCAGGCATAATCCAATCAACTCTTGGTTCAATAAATATAAAGAGCGCTTTGTCAAACTTTTCAATTTCAGAGTTTACGTTGCGATAATAGTCCACAAGAAACTTGGCCTCAAATTCCTTTTTCGGTATAGTACTAGGATGAGGCTCGTTAAATGGTTCAACAGCAATGATGGCTGGATGTCCAAGACCACCATTTAATGATTTGAAGAATTTAACAGTCTGCCCGATAGTTTTCTCCAAATGCGTACGAACAGGATAATTTTTAAGGCCCTCATCTAGGTTTGTCAAATCATTCTCCCAGAACGATTTAAGGGTCTCTTTTAGGGACTTGTTAATCATGTATTTAAATTGCCACTTTTTGTCAGGCTTAGTTGGAGCCTTTGGTTTTTCATGCTCCTCATCAATCGCAATGGCCCAATCAGGGAATCCATCACCACCGTATACTTCATTTGCAATATCTTGATGGAAATCTAAAATTACGTAAAGGTTTCTTGCATACAGCTCATCAATTATCACCTTCATGTACTCAAGATATTTCCTTCCTTCTGGCAGTAACTCTTCTAGATTTGAATTTGGGCGAGGTTCTATAGCTTTCCATGAAATTAAGAGACGTATAATATTAAACCCAAGGTTTTTCAATAAATCTAATCCTGACTTTACCGATTCGATTTCGTTCTTTAAATCAAGTTTAGATATGTCATGAACATCAAGAGGTGCTATAGGAAGATAAGGAGGTAATTTACTTCTTGATCCAAAGTTCACTCCTCTAAATAGAACATATCTTTTCTCTTCATCCCTGAACCAAGATCCACCCTTCCAAATTCCTTTTCTACCTTCTGCAGAAGATTCTTGTTCAACCGCAGACGCTTTTGTTAGAGGCTCTGCCGCCTGCCTCTGTGAAAGTGCCTTACGTCTGCCCCTGAGTCCTGCTAATATTATTTGTATCCCACTTACAGCAAGGGCTATAACCGTCATGATAAGAAGCAGTGCTATGCCCAGTGGCGGATACGCCAGGACCAATATAGACAGAGACGTAATCAATATCCCTAGTGCAATGGAGGAAATATCGTATGATTCTTCCTCCTTCTTTTTCAAACCGCTGACTATTCTTATGATACCATTAGCTAGTAGACCAAAGCCGAGAAAAATGATAAGCCATTTTGTTGCAAATTCCGGATAGAAGAAGCCCGATCCAATATAGATAATGAGACCGACGCCTACTCCAATATTGAGCAAACGGGATGTTCTTTTTACACCCTTTGCCAGGATTCCGCTAGCCAGCCTTTCTGCTCCAAGTACTATTAAGCCGATTCCAGCCAAAAATAGCCAGATATATTGCCCAGCCGAAGTTTCCAAGCGATAGAAGAGAACTACTGCCGAAAGAAGTAAGCAAAGACTGCCGACAGAAATCTGAAAAGTCCAAAACCATGAGGATTTTGAACCGCTTTTGGATATCTCCATATTCATACATAAGTTTTAAATGACCAAATATAAAGTAATTATACAAAGTTATGAGAGCGTCTAAGAGATCCTTGCTCATAACGGATCGGAATG
>JAFGVF010000187.1 GCA_016938155.1 Candidatus Cloacimonadota bacterium | reverse complement strand
GGGGGATACAAAACATATAGTAAGCAAATTGAAATAAATGAGCAGAATGTCCTTTTTAAAGATATTGTATTGCAGCAGGTAGAACTTGTGACAGTTACAGTGAAAAGTATCCCTATTCAGGCACAGGTATTTGTTGACAATCTACTTGAAGGGAATACCGATAAACAGTTTTTCAAGTATCCCGGTACATACAATCTCCGGTTAGTGAAAGGAGGATTTGATACAATTGATGAATCTATAACTATTACCGAGGAAAGCTCTAATACTTTTAGTTATTCTCTTGAAAAATCTTCCATTACCCTAACTCTTGCGATAGACCCCTCAGATGCAGAAGTAAAAGTGGATAACCAGATTAGGAATACTAAAACCTTGGAGTTAGCCCCAGGAGTTCATAAAGTAGAAATCAGTAAAGAGGGGTATGAGACAGCAACTCGCCAGATAACTTTAAGCAAAGGCTCCGAGGCAAACGAAGTAATTAAGCTTAACAGAAACATTGGTAAATTGCTTTTTACGGTTGTACCCATAGAGGCACGAATAAATCTTAACTCCGGGGAAAGCTGGGTCGGAGCAAACAAGTTGGTACTTCCTACAGGAGAATATACCGGAACTGCTACTGCAAATACCTTTTCAGCAAAGCAATTCAGTTTCATAATCGGAAAAGACCAAGATACTGTTATGGATATAGTGATGGAGAAAGAAATCAAACCAACAACACTTTCAACTGAACCATTAACAGAAACATCTGTATTACTCCAAACAACCAATCATAAGATGATAGATATGGTATTTGTTCCCGGAGATACTTTCGAAATGGGTGGAGGTGAGGATGCATTAGCTCTGCAACCCATACAAGCTGTTTCAGTATCTTCATTCTATATTGGAAAGTATGAAGTAAGTCAAATTGAGTGGTTATCTGTGATGGGGGATATTCCGGCAAGATTTCAAGGTGAGAATCTTCCGATTGAAAATGTCAATTGGTATGAGTGTATTGAATTTTGCAACAGATTGAGCGAGTTGGAAGGATTGACTCCATGTTATAGCTATTACAATTCAGGCGTGGATACTCGATTATGGCCAGCAGGATGGAAAGAGGATAGCGACAAAACTAACTATGTAAGCTGTGACTGGACAGCTAACGGGTATCGACTGCCAACTGAAGCAGAATGGGAATTTGCTGCTCGGGAGGGGAGTAGATTTAATGACCTAAAATACAGTGGTTCAAACTCCCTTGGCAAGGTTGCTTGGTATGAATCAAATTCTAAGAAGAAGACACATCCTGTTGGAACTAAGAGCCCAAATGTCCTCGATATTTATGATATGACTGGAAATGTTTGGGAATGGGTTTGGGATTTCTATGAGACATATACTACCGAAATGAAGACAGACCCACATGGACCGGAGTCGGGTTCGAGCCGTTTATGGCATGGAGGAAGCTGGAATGACAGTGGAACTTATTGTCGGATTTCGTACCAGAATTATGGAAGCAATACACTCAGGCGGGAGGATTTAGGATTTCGGGTAGCCCGAAATGCTTATTAGCTTATAGATATTTGTTTTTGAAGCTATGCATTTTTGTTAAAGGTGTTCAGGAGACATAAGGTTTTACGATAGTGTTAAACTGCATTGTATTTCAACTTCATGCTTTGAGATAAGAATATAGCTAAAGCCAATAATACTTGACAGCTATCTCAAAATGTTTAAAAGAAATTTAGGAGGAATAATGAAGCGAACCATATTCTGTATCCTGATTGTGATTTGTACAATTGTACTCTATTCAACAGATTTGAAAGAGATTAAAGAGAACAATTGTATTCGGCATTTAGGGATTAATTACGCTAATTTTATAACAGGGAGTGGAGATGGGTTTAGTGTGGAGTTAATTCAAATGTTCGCTGAATATTTGGGAGTAAAGTACGAGTTCGTTAGTTCTGATTGGGATGTTATAATTCCTGCATTGACCGGAACGGGAATAAAAGGTAAAGAGGGAGATGTAATCTGTACCGGAATGACAGTTCTGCCTTGGAGAGCTGAATTAGTTGATTTTTCAGAACCAACTTTTCCAACTCAGGTCTGGATGATAACGCAACAGGATTCACCCATTAAACCGATTAAACCTTCAGGTTCTATAGAGAAAGATAGAAAAAATACCCGTGAGAAGATGAAAGATATCAAGATAATAGTAGTTGAAAATACTTGTCTTGACCCTAAACTATATGGTCTTGGAGATAGTGGCTTCAATTTCGTAGCTTTTGACGGCTCGGTTACTGAAGTTGCTCCTGCGATGATATCAGGATTGGCAGACGCAGCTTTTCTGGATGTCGCTGAAGCATTACTGGCACTTTCAAAATGGCCGGATAAAATAAAAGTGATTGGACCTGTTTCGGATAAACAGATAACAGCAGCAGCCTTTGCAAAGGATTCACCGGATCTGAAGAGGGAATTCAACAAATTTTTAGGAGTTATTCACAAGGATGGCAGATATAACAAACTTGTTGAAAAGTATTACCCCTTTGTAAAAGAGTATTTCCCGGAATTCTTTCAGTGATGCTTAAAAACTCTCAAATCCGCATATATTCGCTCGTACTTATAATCGTGCTGTTTATCAGTCTGATAGGCATTCTGATAAAATTAGAGTATGAAGACTTACATCGTTTAGAGTTTGCGGCAATGGAGAGTCATTTTAAGGATCAAGTCTTAGAAACTAAACGAAGCTCAGAGCTGTTGAAGTTGTTTGTGAACGATATCAATGGTTTAAGCAGGAATCAGGTTTTAGATACTTATTTTTCCAATCTTGATTTAGGAATGTCGGAGAAATATGGGTTAAAATATAGCAGATTCCAAATTAAAAAGGAGTTTTCCGAGTTCTTGAAGTTGCAGGAAGTTGATGGAACTCCCTTTTATAGACAAATCGTTTTAATCGATGAAAAAGGGAATGAGATTGTCTCATCTGTTCACCCCCTTGCCGACTCAACGGATATTTACTCACCAGAGTTTTCGGAGATTCGTACAAGGGTTCTAAAAGTCGGGAAATTGCACGGTTTTATGCAGGAGTATTCCTATTCAATACTTTATTGTAACCCCATTATTTATAAGGGTCAATACCGTGGCAAAATACTTACTTTCATCAATAATCCGGCTTTCTTCCCTGATAAACACATGAGTGCAAGTAATATTACGACAATCCTTCTGCTGCCCGGATTTGAGGAATCTAACTATAAAGAAGGGATTCACCTCCGATATAGTCTGAAAGAATTTCCTCCCTTAGACAGTTTCAAAACCAACAAATTTAAGAAAGTAACGGTTAAGACTATTTACGGGAGCATAATTGAGGTTGTCGTTTCAAGAATCAATGTTGAAGGAACTGATTTCGAGATACTAAATATCTGCCCGATAAAATACATTTACCGAAACCAGGAAAAGCTTTATTACACAATCACGATCATCGTTCTTTCATTGATAATTATTATCGGTGCCGTCTTAGTAGAACGGTTTCATCTGAAGAACAGTAATTTAAAAGTACAACTACAAACCCGAGCAGAACAGAATGCAAGTATCCGTCGTAAGAACGAGGAAATGCAAGCAGAGATTGCAAAGCGGAAGTTGATAGAGGAAGAGTTATCTGAAAGCAGAATTAAAGCCGAGTATCTGGCAAATGAATCCGAACAGGCAAACCGTTCAAAAAGTCTCTTTCTTGCAAATATGAGCCATGATATCAGAACCCCGATGAATTCGATTATCGGATTTACAGATATTCTCCTTGAAACTATCAAGGATGAACAAAATAACGAGTTTCTGAGGCATATTAAAAGCTCTGCAGATTATTTATTGAACATTATCAATGATGTGCTTGATATTTCTAAGATAGAATCAGGTTCTCAGGATGTAAGCAGAGATATCATCAACACAAAAGAGTTTTTCCTGAATGTTGATAACCTGTTTATTGCTTCAGCCGAGGAAAAGGGACTGCGGTTCCAGGGGAAGCTAAACGATGATTTACCTGAATTCTTCATTTCCGATAGCCAGAAATTGAAGCAGGTATTGGTAAATCTACTTAATAATGCTATAAAATTCACCCATAACGGAGCAGTTGTTTATCATGTTTCGTGTGCGAATAATGTAATGGATATATCTGTATCTGATACTGGTATCGGAATTCCGAAAGAGTTTCATTCTGATGTATTTGAACCTTTTAAACAGGTAAAAGGACAAAATCACAGCATTTATGGCGGAACTGGACTTGGACTTGCCATAACTAAGAGATTGGTTGATTTGATGCGAGGCGAGATAACTTTCAGTACAGAAGTGGGCGTGGGTACAACTTTTTATATAGAATTACCAATCGATATTCCTGATTCAGTAAACATAGAGAAGGAAGATGAGCAGAGTGAAATAACTGTGAGTGTGGTGAAGCCTTTACATATTCTCATCGCCGAAGATAACCATATTAATCAAAGACTGATTGGATTCCTTATTGGTAGTGCTCAACATACTTTTGATATAGTACCCAATGGATTGGAAGCTCTGAAAAAGTTGAAGATGAAGCATTATGATCTGCTTCTGCTTGATATTCAAATGCCTGTTATGGATGGTTATGAGACTTTGAAGAGGATTAGAGGTGATAAAGACTTGAAAGATTTGTATGTGATTGCTCTAACCGCACAGGCAATGAGTGGGGATAAGGAAAATCTGATTGAGCAGGGTGCTAATGATTATGTCTCAAAGCCCATTAACAAGTTTAAACTATTGGAAAGTATCAACCACTTTGCTTCCCGTCGGCTCTAAACCCGACAGGAAGCTTATATTCTGCTCATTTAAATTACCGAATCAACATCCAGAGTTTCCTGCATGTGTTCAGCTTCCAGTTCCTTCATTTCTTTCAAGGCGGAGTTAAGAAGATTAACTCTCTCTTTGTAATGGATAAAGGCACTCTTGTAACCGTTAATAATTATGTTTTTGATGTCTTGATAATTGAACCCGAGTTGCTCAATAGCAATCATATACTCATCCGTAAGTGTTGTATTGGAGACGATACGATTATCTGTATTAAGGGTAACTCTCAAACCATACTGCACATAGAATGATGCGGGGTGC
>JAFGVF010000186.1 GCA_016938155.1 Candidatus Cloacimonadota bacterium | reverse complement strand
CTATCCCAATCCCTATCTTCAAAAACAATAACCAGGTTTTTTGAAACATCATAATAAAACGGGATTGGTAAATTGAAAGTAACATTGCCATTGGCTTCAATAAATGGCATGTTCCCACTATACACTTTTACACATTCAGTTATTGGTATCCATGAGTTTAAGTCAGGAAAGTTCTGTTGATTAGTGTTGCCCAAATAGAGATTGATTTCATCACAATTAGTTAAGTCATCTACTTGATTATAATGAAATGTAACACTTTCTATATAATCACTTTGGAAACTAACTTCGGATTGATGGTATATTGATTGTGAATAACTGAACATACTATATGGTTCCAAGGGAAGCATAACATTGATAAGATTGTCATTACCTACACAAACGGAATTGCTTGAGGTTTGAAAGTTAAAAGCATCCTCTATAAAATTACCCGTTTGATCTCTAGTTATTACCTTCCAATAGTATATGGTTGAAGATTGGAGGTCTTGGACAATGGTTTCAAACGAATTCGCCTGAGCATTAGCAACAATTTGATTTTGAGGGGGATTAACCGTATCCAGATATAAATCAAATTCATAAGCTCCGTTTTTAAACTCCCACTCCAGTGGCATATTTACTGGGATATTCGTGGAGCCATTATCAGGAATGGGGTTATTAATATGACTTAGAGTATAATCGCCGGTTGTAAATTGAAAATCGGAATATACAGTGAAATCTCCACAATTAGTCCATACACGCCAATAATAAGTCTGATTTGGAGTCAAAGATTGAGAAAAGGTATAGTCGTTTGAGTTATTAAACGGAACTCCTGTGGATACTGTGGTTGTGGGGGGATAAACCGTATCAAATAATAATTCATAAGACTGAACCGGATAAAGGTATTGCCAAGACAGTGTGGGGAAATGTAAAGTAGAAACATCACCATTAGAAGGAATTGGATTAACAACTATTCCATTCTCAGGAGGTGACATGTCTCCGCGAACACTTAACTCATAATTCCCGGTTGCATTAAGGTTCCCTTCTAAACAGATGTAATACAAACTATTTGGATTGAGCGGAATATACTTAATTTCCGCAATCATCCCTAAACTGGATGTGTTATTTTGCCACTGTAATTGATAATCCTGGTCGTATATCATCAGATAGGTATCGAAATCGGAATTTCTTGTACTTACCACCAAATCATTGATTCCGTACAAAGAAGTAACACTGTAAAAGACATCCGGTGAATTAAAACCAATTGTGTTAGTTAAATTTACAGTGGATCCTGTATCAAGAAATGGGAATTGTGTTATTGGAACTGCTGTATCAAAGGTATCCCCTCCAAGGGCATGAAGTAGGGAAAAGGAGAAAACGATTACTACTAAAATGTACTTTACCAAGGCTAACCTCCGAGTGGGTAAATAATTAGCAAATCTCCTCTAAAAAAGGAATAATCTTAGATTTTCATTTTTGAGACTATCATATATTCCGAATAATATTTAATTGATTGATTCTTGTCAATTGTTTTCTAAAAAATTGAATATTTTAAAGCTTGCTTTGCAAATCGCTTTAGGACTTATCTTAAAAACAAAGCTTTTATTCAAAATGACTGCTGTACTCTTCTCTGATGCTAATCATGCCCATACGAATCTGACGGGTAATAAATCCGGTTCACTTCCGCACTTCTTAGGCGTTTGCCTAAGTGACCCGCAGGAGACCCGCAGGAGCAACGGAAGGGCAGCGTATGTGAATTTGCCCCCAATAGCGATAAATTTAGTAAGGGCGAGTTGCACTCGTCCCTCTTTTTTTTAGCGGGACTTCATGCGTAGCAGGTGGTCTCGTGTTTCTGATAAACAGACGCACGGCCGTGCGTCTCTACATGCACCCTACCGATACCTTTGAAATGGTCGCAGACCGATAAGTTTCAATAATAAGCATCCTTGTTCGCATTGCCCCGAACTCACTCCGTTCGTATTGGTGCGAGCTTTGAAACGGGAGTTCATAGCGTAGCAGGGGCTTCCGCTGAAACGGTGAGGGATATCTATCAAATTTTTCAACCATTGAAAGGTGGACTTCCAAACAACTGAGGACAGTTGTTCTACACAATAAGAAAGGGTGCATTTCTGCACCCTTTTCTAATATCTCTAAGCCTAGACTCTCGTCAGCTTTCTGTAGGTAATTCTTTTAGGGATTAGGGCTTTCTCACCGAGTCTCATCAGTTTATTCTCTTCATAATCGCTAAAGTTTCCTTCAAACCACTTAACCTTACTGTCTCCTTCAAAAGCGAGTATATGAGTGCAAAGTCTATCAAGGAAATAACGGTCATGGCTGATAATAACGGCACATCCCGCGAAATCCATAATCGCTTCTTCGAGAGCTCTGATAGTATAAACATCAAGGTCGTTTGTGGGCTCGTCGAGTAGCAGAACATTACCACCCACCTGAAGAGTCATTGCCAGATAGGCACGATTCTTTTCCCCACCGCTTAAGACATTGAAAGGCTTGGTATGTTCTTTACTGCCGAAATTGAACTTACTGATATATTCCCTTACATTTATCTCTCTCCCACCGATACTCATAACATCCCGACCTTCACCAATCAGTTCAAGGATGGTTTTATCAGATTCTAAGAGACGGGCTTGATCAACATAGGAAAGCTTAACAGTCTCGCCAATCGTGAAACTCCCGCTATCAGGTTTAGTTTTACCTGTAATCATATTGAAAAGCGTGGTTTTTCCCGCTCCGTTAGCACCAATAACACCTATAATACCACCTGCAGGAAGATTGAATTCTAAGTCCTCATACAGCAATTTATCATCATAACCCTTGGAAACACCTTGAGCTTTGATGACATTATTACCAAGCTTAGGACCTTCAGGTATATAAAGTTGATCGGTTGTGTTCTCTCGTTTGTACTCACCAGCTGCCATCTTCTCGTAATTGGCGATTCTGGCTTTGCTCTTTGCCTGACGGGCTTTGGGACTACTGCGAATCCATTCCAACTCCTCAGCAAGAGCTTTCTGACGCTTTGTTTCTCCTTTAGCTTCAAGGGCTAACCTTTTTTGCTTCTGTTCTAACCATGAGGAATAGTTCCCTTCGTATGGGATTCCTTCTCCACGGTCGAGTTCCAGAATCCAACCGGCAACATTATCCAGAAAATAACGATCATGAGTGATTGCTATTACAGTTCCCTTATATTGATGTAAGTGGTGCTCTAACCAGAGAATAGTTTCAGCATCTAAATGGTTTGTCGGTTCATCAAGCAAGAGGATATCCGGTTCCTGAAGTAGCAGACGACATAAAGCAACACGGCGTCTTTCTCCTCCGGAGATTACGCTTACATTCAGGTCTGAAGGTGGGCATCTGAGTGCTTCCATGGCGAGTTCCAAACGGCTGTCCAAGTCCCAGGCATTGCAGGCATCAAGTTTATCCTGAAGAGTTCCCTGCTTTTCTAAAAGCTTATTCATCTCATCATCACTCATCGGTTCGGCAAATCTATTGTTGATCTCATCAAATCTCTTCAGAAGAGCAACAGTTTCCGCTGCACCTTCCTGAACGACTTCCAGAACGGTTTTGGTTGGGTCTAATTGAGGGTCCTGCTCTAAATAACCGATGGTATAGCCTTTAGCCATAGCCACTTCTCCGATATAATCCTGGTCGATACCAGCCATTATCTTTAACAGGGTACTCTTTCCTGAACCGTTAAGTCCAACCACACCAATCTTGGCACCGTAGTAATAACCTAAATAGATATCTTTTAGAATCTGCTTCTTACCATCTACAACTTTGCCCACACGGGACATCGAATAGATAACTTTATTTTCTTCCATGGCAACCTCTTTTTTATGTTTTATTTCAATAAGTTAGCAATTTTATAAACAGGGTGTGGTGTCAAGAAATCTAATGATGGATAATACAATCCCCCGTTTTAAAGCGAGGACTTGGGGATTATCACCTTGTGGATGTGAGGAATATTCTGTCCTGATGGGGCAGCAAAATAATGGCCTCGGGTCGCATGACTCTGGGTAAGGAATTCCCCAAAAACTTTTAATCCTGACTTGACCGTCGTAGCTTTAGCAAAGGTGGAATGGCATGCTCAATACAATAAAAAAAATAGTCAAGACCATTTGTACACTACTACTGTAAAAAGGTCTAGACCATTTTACGGTTATGTCTGTTTTTCATTTAGGAAGAGAATAGAAAAAGGCACTGAAATCAGTGCCTTTATAATCATAGATTTATCTTATTTTACAAGGATTACAACATACTTATTCTGAGCAAATGCTTCAAGGTCAGTTACTTTCAGAACTGATTCTGTTTCGCTCATATTGGTAAGGGCATAAGTTGAGACATTCTGGTCAGACATAACTCTAACCTTCTCCATAACAGATGGAAGAATGATTTCGTCACTATCCATCAAGTTCATCTTAACGAACATGGAAGTATCATACTGTTTTGTCATGTCTGTAACCTTACCGAACCAGAGAAATCCGCCTTTTGTTTCCACAAGACCTTTTTCAACAAGCTCTTTTTTAGTGCCAATCACATAATAGATATCATACTTAGCACGATTCTTGTTTCTAATCTCTTCTTCTTTCTCGGCAATTGTCTTTTCTTTAGCTGCAATAGCAGTTTTGTGCTCAACTCTTTCTGTTTGAATAGTAAGATTAAGCTTTTCGATTTCAGCATTAAGCTCAACAATCATAGCTTCTTTCTCTTCAATGGTTTTTTGAAGCTGAGCTACCATCTTGTTAAGGTTATCAAACTTGATGTTCTTGCTCTTGAATTTCTTCTCTAAATCATCAAGTTGCTTTCTGTAACCCTCAATCTGGGCGTTAATATCTGCAATTGATTTCATCATGGAAGCTTTTCTCTCACTTAGAGATGCATTTGCAGGAACTTCCGTATTCTTCATAATCTCTTTTACAGACTCAGGGTTTATAGCATCAAGACTGCTCTGAATATCTGTAATTACAGTTGTGGCTTCATCATAGGAAGCAACGATCATGTCCTTTTCAGCCATGATAGCTGTCTTTTCCTTCATCACAACGGAGAGATAGGCTCCGGCTGCAATAGTTGTTATTGCAAGAATTACCGTTAAAATTTTGAAAGCGTTCATTGTGTTCTCCTTGATTAGTAATAATTAGTGTCCTAAAGATATAAGTAATACTGATAATATAACGGGAAAGCCAATGTCAAGCAAAATCTATATTTGCAAGGAATAAAACAAGTTAAGCATAGATTTGTCTTTCCCCGACATCATCCCTTTAAATGGTTTATATTGACATATTTACACACCTTGCAAGCATGAATACATGGAATGGAAATATCTTAATCAATGGACACACAATAGATTACTCCCTGAAACGGGAGTTGACTCAATTCTCACCTTCGAGGATCAGTACCTTATTTGTTTCAAGAGCAGCAAGAAAATGCTTCAGATTAATTTGAACCAGCAAGACTGTTTTCTCTTTGTTACAGAGGAGATGAAGTTGCCATTTATCCCTGAGGGAAAGATGGGAAATATTTCTCAGATGCTTTCATCCGCCAGACCGGAGAAAGTTGAGATAGAGCCTAATGACCGTATTGTCAAGCTCTGGTTTAAGAAGAGAGACATCTATAATGATACGACAACCTATGTGCTTGTTCTGGAGTTGATACCCCGCTTTCAGAATATCATTTTATGCAAAGAAGAAGAAAGTGACCTTATAATTATTGAATCCCTGAGGAAATTCAGTTTTTCAGAAAATAACCAAAGACAGATTCTTCTGAATATCCCTTATATTCAGCCGGAAACAACCTATCAGGTTGACGATCGAGAAGTTGTTTATCCTCTGCAAATCCATACTGAGTGCTTTAACTGGGAAGGCAATGATGTTAATACATGGTTCAAGGAGCTGTTTTATCAGGTTGAACTTCAAAAAAGACTTCAGCAGAAGAAAAATGATAAAAAGAAGGTAATAAACAAGAATCTTAAAAAAGTGCAGGGTAAGCTTAAAAAACAGCAATTGGAATTGCTAAATGCAGAGAAAGAAACTGAATGGCAACATAAAGCAGAGCTTTTAAAGCATAATCTGCATGCTTTCAAATCTGGGATGAAAAGTGTGGAAGTTATCGATTACTATTCAGAGACTCAGGAACAGGTAACAATAGAATTGCTTCCTGATAAAAAGCCTGTTGAGAATCTGCAGTATTATATTAAGAAATACAGGAAGGCAAAGTCCGGCAGAGAGAAGATTAAAGAGCATATTACGGCTACACAAAACGAGTTGCAAGCTTTGACTGATATTCTTGATTCCGTTGATTCGGTAGTATCTTATGCTGATTTTGTCAACTCATATAGTAGCGAGAAGCATAGTAAATATAATCAGGAAGCTCTTCCCTTCCGGCGACTGCGCATCAATGCGAACTGGGAGATTATGATTGGTCGCAAAGCTCGTGAGAATGACCTGTTGACCGGTAGAGTCGCTAAACCTACCGACTGGTGGTTTCATACCCGGATATACCAGGGAACGCATGTGGTTCTCAGAAATTATGCCAAACTCACTCCTAACGATGACCTGATTGAGGTCTGTTGCCGACTGGCTGCATATTACAGTAAGGCAAAAACATCTATAAATGTGCCGGTTGACTACACTCAAATCCGCTTTGTTACTAAACCTCGTGGAGCAGCCCCCGGATATGTAATTTATAAGAATCAGAAGACTGTTTTCGTAAATCCGCTCGATTTCAGGGAAGCTCGTTCGGAACTGGAAAGACTCGGCTATCTATCCTCAGGTATTTAATCATGACAGAAAGTCGTTATATTACATCCCGTTGTATCGTTTTACGGGTAACGGATTACAGCGAGACAAGCTATATACTACTTTTACTTAGTAAGGATTTCGGTTTAATCTCAGCTATCGCAAAAGGGGCAAAGAAACAAAGCAGTAAGTTCTTCTCCGTTTTCGGGTTGCTGAATGAATTCGAAGGTGAGTTCTCACGCTCTCCCAATAGTGAGCTTCTTACCGTAATCAATGCCTCACTGATTAAAAGCTACCTTCCCGGTTTGAAATACGGAACCGTACAGCTTCTCTCAGCAGGTGCAGAACTAATAAGGCAATCTGTGATTGATGAGAAGGAATCGGAAGACTACTATCGTCTGTTTTACAATTATCTTTCTTTTCTTCCAAGCGTAGAGAAAAACCAGATTCTCATTTTCTGGCGTTATGTTTACAGCTATTTAAAACTTGAAGGGATTACACTCGTTCCAGATAATTGCTCTCATTGTGCAAGTAAGTTAAGTAACACTCTTTTCTATTCAAACAGTATTGGTGGTTTTATCTGCTCCTCCTGTCTCGAAAAAGAGGCTATCTTGCGTGATTTATCTAATAATGACCGGATAATAACCCTCACAGGCGTTACGGCAGAAATCATGCAAAAACTTCCCTCAATCGGCAATTATCTTGAAGACATAGCTGTTACTCCGACTACCTACAACCTAATTAACAAACTATTGCTTAGCTACCTTCGTTTCCATTTAAACCCACAGATTAACTTCGTTAGCCTTAAACACTTTTCTGTTCAATAGAAACTATATTTCATCGCTTTTAGAAAAGGAAAAGCCCGATTTTCATCGGGCTTAACATTTATAATCTGTATCTCTTAATGATGTTCTTTCTCTTTACATAATTCGAGTAGTACACCACCGGTTGACTTAGGGTGTAAGAAAGCTATGTCAGCACCATGAGCACCGGGTCTGGGAGCTTTATCAATGAGTTGGATTCCCATTTCATCTGCTCTTTGAAGTTCGGCAGGTAAATCATCCACTGCAAGAGCAATGTGTTGAATACCCTCTCCCTTCTTCTCGATGAACTTGGCTACAGGACTGTCTTCACTTGTTGGGCAGAGTAATTCCAAACGGCATTCTGTTCCAACCGGGAAAAAAGCAACTTTTATCTTCTGCGACTCAACTTCTTCGATACTTTCAAGGGTTAATCCGAGTGACTGATAAAACTCGATAGCCTTATCTAAATCCTTAACTGCTATTCCTATATGACTAAGCTTCTTAATCATTTTCCTTCAACCTCTATTTCTTCATTATTACCGCGTAATTTCATCTCTTTTGATGCGAGACTGAAACCGAGTTTCATTGCTTTTAGATTCAGGTCAAGGAAGGCAGGTTTCACAGATTCGCGGATCGCTTTTTCAAATGATTTCTCATTTACTATCCCAGAAATCCTTACCAAAAATGAAATCGAAAGAATGTTGGTAACTAACTGAGTACCAAGTTCCTGTTGAGCAATATCTGTAAATGCAAGTTCATAAGTATTGGGAGCTTGGACTGCAATATGTTTAACAAAGGTAGTATCTACAATAAGGATTCCACCATTCTTGAGGTCAAGAACATATTTATCACAAGCTTCCTGAGTCAAACTGAGAAGTATATCCTGTCTGATCGCCTCAGGGAAGTTTATCTCTTCACTACTGATGATAACATCTGCACGAGAATAACCTCCTCTTGATTCTGGACCATAACTCTGGGTTTGTGTAACTCTGTTTCCATCGATAACGGCAGCTTTGGCAAGAATAATACCACCAAGGATAAGACCTTGACCACCACTCCCGCTAAGTCTAATCTCTTTGAATAATAATTTACTCATGCTGCATCTCCTTAACTTTGGTACAGAGTTCTGCATACCTTTCACAGTATTCAGGATGGTCAACTTTCTTCAAAATACCACGGATAATCTTGCCTTCCACTTTCTCGGGTGGAAGCTTTTCAGCAGCTGTATTAAGAATTGAATTGTCTCTCATCGCCATCATCATCTCTGCAGGTCCACCTTTCTTATTCATGCGTCCATAAATTACAGGGCAGGCACTAACGACATCAATGATTGAAAAGCCTTTATGTTCCATAGCATCAACAATCATCTTCTGTAATTCAATAGTATGGAAAGCTGTAGAACGGCCAACGAAAGTTGCACCTGCACCAATTGCAAGGTCGCAAATATCGAATGGAGTATCAAAGTTACCAAAAGGTGATGTTGTTGCTTTCGCTTCGAACGGAGTTGTAGGTGAATACTGTCCACCGGTCATTCCATAAATATTATTGTTGATTACGATTACTGTCAAATCCAGATTTCTACGAGCAGCATGAATCAAGTGATTACCACCGATTGCTGTACAATCTCCATCTCCGGTAACAACAATAACTTTCATTCCCGGTTTATAGGTCTTAATCCCGGTAGCAAAAGCAATCGCTCTTCCATGAAGACTATGAAGAGTGTTTAGATCAATATAGACCGGCATCCGGCTGGAACATCCTATTCCTGAAACCATTGTTATATTATTTCTATCAAGATTCTGTTCTGCTATCGCCCTGATAATTGTACCCAGAACTGTACCGTTACTACATCCGGCACACCATACATGCGGGAATTTCTTGTCATGACGAAGGAAATTATGGACAACGCGTTGTGATACTTTTCCCATTATAACACATCCTTAATTTTTTGAAGAATTTCGGTTGGAGTAATGAGAGTACCATTCACTCTCTGGAATCCAATCAATTTAGAGTCAGTTGTACTCTTTACAAGTCTTCTTAACTCATGCAGGAATTGTCCCTGATTCAATTCAGGAACTACAACATATTCTACATTCTTAAGCATCTTACGAACAGCATCATCAGGGAAAGGCCAGATAGTTAAAGGTCTGAGTAAACCGACCTTTAAGCCTTCGGCACGAGCAATCTTTACGGCTGCTTTAGCAGCTCTAGCCATAATTCCTGCTGCGAAGATTGCAATATTTGCATCTTCCATCATATAGCTTTCAATCTGAACCAGGTCACGGATATTATGGACAATCTTTTTCTCTAGCCGTTCCATCATCGCTCCGGCTTCAGTTGGCTTGTTAGTTGGGAAACCATGTTGGTCATGGGCAAGACCTGTCACATGGAATCTGTAACCTTCACCATAACTTGCAAGAGGCGATAGATACTTCTGATTTTCATCATAATGCTTATACCAGTTTGCAGGAACAGTTGGTTTTATACGATTGATAATCTTTATCTCGGAAATATCGGGAAGACTTATAGCTTCACGCATGTGACCGATAACCTCGTCCATAAGTAAGATGACGCAGGTTCTATATTTTTCAGCCAGATTAAAGGCTCTGATTGTAAGGGCATAGCTTTCTTTTACTGAAGCAGGATAGAGCACGATTGCAGGAGAATCACCATGTGAACCCCAACGGGATTGCATGATTTCACCCTGAGCGGGGCTGGTCGGAAGACCGGTACTCGGACCACTTCTTTGAACATTAACAACAACACAGGGGGTTTCGGTTATCTTGGCAAAGCCGATTCCTTCCTGCATCAATGAAAATCCCGGACCACTGGTTGCAGTAAGGGATTTTGCACCGGCAAGAGAAGCACCTATTATTGCTGCAATACTTGCAATTTCATCTTCCATCTGAATAAAGGTATGACCTCTTTTCGGAAGCTCTTCTGCGAGTATTTCTGCAATCTCGGTTGAAGGTGTTATAGGATAACCGGCAAAATAGTCGCACCCTGCAGCAAGAGCACCGGCAGCGACTGCCTCGTTACCCTGCATGAGTACTAATTCAGGTTTCTGACTATTGCGAGCCATAAGGAACCTCCTTCTTGTCTTTTGCTCCGGTTATAGCGAAATCCGGGCATAGTCTGTCGCAGGTTTCGCAATGAATACATTTTTCGGGATTCTTCACATAAGGAGATCCGTCTGCCTTTCGAGCAAGGCACTTTGTCGGGCAAAATGCCACACAGATTCCGCACTTTTTACACCAATTGTAGTAGATGTAGACCGGTGCGTCAAAGTCGCCTGTTGTCTTTACTTCATTCATTTCAACAGCCATCTTCTCAGAGGAGTCTTCTTCTCTGATGATTGTTCCTGTACGGTCCTTTTCTACCTTTTCGGACATCGTTTTCCTCCAATGTTTAACAAAATTGAGGTCAACTTACTTACTTTTGCTTTAATAGCAAGCTTTTTCAATTTGTTTTCTTTCTATTAATTTCTTGATTACTATCTATTTGCCGATTAATAAAGGCTCTAAGCACTTCCACTCGGTTCCCTTTTTTAATTCGAAGGGATGGTTTTTATTTCGTATCTATTTTTGTAAAGATGAATTTATAGGATAGCTTATCCCTCACTTAATCCCACAATTACCTTACGGTTTCTCGGTCCATCAAACTCGCAGAACCAGATACTCTGCCAGGTTCCTAATAATAATCTGCCATTTTCAATCAAAACCCGACAATCCGCCCCGACTAAAGTTGAAAGTAAATGTGCATCGGAATTGCCTTCCAGATGCCTGAATTCCGGGCGAATTGGTGAAATCACCTTGAAAGAGTGCAGCAAATCATGTACAACATCCGGGTCGGCATTCTCATTTATGGTTATTCCCGCTGTTGTGTGTGGAATGAATACCGTTACTATTCCATCCTGCACCTTCTCCTCAGTAATAATTCTTTGAATCAGATGTGTAATATCCTTCATTTGCTTATGTTTATCGGTACTTATATCCAGCTTTCTTATAATCATTTAAAACTCCTTCTTCGATCTTAATTTACAGAGTAAGGCAAAACGGTTCGATACACCAACCTCTGTTGAAACTACGGTTGACCTCACACGGAAAGTTTTTTCAAGAGGTGGTGCTTCAGCTCCACTTCTCAATCCGTAGGGGTATCCCTTGTGGATACCCTCTTTAGGCAGGCACAAGGCACTGCCCCTACAATTCGTTACTACCGCGAGATTCCTTCACTCGTTCAATCACTAGGATGCACAACTCATATCCCCTCTATGCTTGAGGCATACATTATCTTTCTATAGTGTTTCCACTCCGGAGGGAATAGACGGGTATAGTTCCCGAATCGTCTATCCAGAAGCAGAATCACGCCCTTATCCTGAGAGGTTCTGATGACTCTTCCTGCTGCCTGCATAACCCGATTGAATCCCGGATACTTATAGGCAAAATCAAAACCGTTATGTTCATGTGTATCGAAGTAAGTGCGGATCAGGTCGCGTTCCAGACATATCTGAGGTAGTCCAACTCCCACAATCACGCAACTCATCAATTTCTCTCCTCTCAGATCAATTCCTTCTCCAAAGATACCACCCATCACAGCAAAGCCGATCAAGCAATTATCTTCAGAGAAATTACTCAAGAACACTAAACGACTCTCTTCATCCATATCTTTTTGCTGAACAATAAGCTCAATATCCGGATTAGCGTGAATAAAGATATCCGCCACGTCCTGCATATACTTGTATGAGGGGAAGTAAACCAGCATGTTTCCCGGATTCACCCGGAATAAGGTAGTGATATTCTCAGCAACCTCTTCCACTGAATCTCCCCTCTTCTGATAAGTAGTCTCCACGGAGGTGTTTATCAACAGCTTCAGGTTTTCCTTTGGAAAGG
>JAFGVF010000185.1 GCA_016938155.1 Candidatus Cloacimonadota bacterium | reverse complement strand
GCGTAAAGCCCTGTCAACCGGAGTACGCTCGAATTTTGATTTACTCCAAACCTCTTCAACCTCAACGGGAACATGTCCGACTAATTTACCGCCTCTGAGTGGTTCCATAACGATAATACCCATCCCCTTGGCAGCAGCTATCCGCATCCCTTTTAGTCCTGCCTGATAGGTTGTGTCGAAGAAGTTCAATTGAATCTGACAGAAATCCCAGCCATAGCCATCCACAATCTTCTTGAATACAGGATATTTATCATGAAATGAGAAGCCGATATTGATAATACGACCGTCTGCCTAGCCTTCTCGATGAAATCGAAAAGACCCAGTTTCACCAGATTCTGCCAGAAGCCCTTATTGAGGGCATGGATAAGATAATAATCTATATAATCGGTCTGGAGTCTTTCTAACTGCTTTCCCAGGTACTCATCCATATCTTCTCGAGTTTTAATCAGCCAGGAAGGTAACTTAGTCGCAAGTTTAACCTTATCACGATAACCCTGACTGAGAAATCTACCGACCAACGGTTCACTCTCTCCCTGATGATAAGGCCAGGCTGTGTCGAAATAGTTTACTCCGTTTTCTATGGCTGTTTTCATCATCTTGAACGAAAGCTCTTCATCTATTTTGTGGTCAGTTGTCTGCGGTAAACGCATGCATCCTAACCCGAGAATTGACAACTTATCTTTGAGTTTAGGCATCTGTCGATATTGCATTAAATCCCCCAATCTTATTCTTTAGGTATATCTTAATTTCCTCTTGAATGATGTCAATATCCAATTCCAATCCTTCAGCCCTGAGGGAAGTCACAAACTCCCGATGATCTCGTCCTTTGCGGTAATCAGGCTCTCTCTCCGGATGTTTTAAATAGCGGGAAAATAACTCCGGATTCTCAGCCACATTCAAGACGGATTGATAGAAAATACCGTCTCCGGTTCGGTATATAGCACATCCGAGAATCTTCTTCTCCCCTATGCAGATATCTGAAATCCCTCGAATGGAAAGATTGGCAACTCCTATTGCCAATAATGCCTCAATAATCAGGGTGTTCATCTCGTAGAAGAATTTCTTGGGTATAACCTTCTCCTCTCCCCTATAGAGAAAGGAAATTGTAAGGGTATTGGGTGTCAGAAGTACCGCTTCTCCCCCACTTGGTCGTTGCATCACAACCACTTCATCCTTTTTTAAATTGGAAAGTTTAAGACTTGTTTCCGCTTTGTTGGATGCCCCCAGCACCGCATAGGTTCTGTCAGGATGCCAGATATGGCATGTTAATCCGAGAACATTCTGCTCCAGCAATTCTATATCCGGTAGGTTGTATTTATCTTTGTTTAGCATGTTTTCCTTATTTATAGACTTATGGATCATACAATGTAAATATCTTGGAAATGATTTATTCAATATCTGTTAATGTCAAGCCTGAACTGTTTTTTGTAAACAAAAAACGGCTGCAGTCGTTACCTGCAGCCGTGAAACTATATAGTTTATCTAAGTTACTTCATTAAGATACACTTCTTTGTACGCACTTCGCTCTCCGAACTAAGCCTATAGAAATACACACCGCTGGAAACAGCCTGATTATTCTCATCTATCCCATTCCAGATAACCGAATGCTTCCCTTTCGGCATAAACTCCGAAACCAGAGTCTTTACTAATTGCCCTTTAATGTTATAAATGCTGATTTCTATATTCCCAGATTCAGGGATACTGAACTCAATTGTTGTTTCAGGATTAAAGGGATTGGGATAGTTAGTTAATATCATGGCTACCGGGGTGATATTCTCTTCTTCAACACTGTTCCCAAGGGTAAGCTTCAATAATTGAATCCTATTGTGTCCAATCATATAGATATACTCATCAGAGTTGAAATAATCCCAATAACCTGTGTCATCACCAAATGAGTATTGATACTCTCTAATAGAATTATCAGGATAATCCACCAACACAAAGGTCCTTGGTTGTCCCCATTCTCCCACAACTCCTACCATGTAATCCTCACTCAATCCAACTAATTCTTCAGCCGGTTGATAAATACTCAAATTAGGGAATCTATTATCATAATATAATGCACCATCCCTGATTAAAAAGTTGGTGAATACTCCCGATATTAATTCGCCACCATTGATATAATCTTTTACAGCACAAGAAAAAGTGCTGTCTGATTTAGTTACATTACTATGAAATCTAGTTAAACATCCGTCGTAATCATAATCTATTGTCATACCACCAAGCGTACCGCCATCTATGTTCACAAGACTTGTCCAACATAGCCAATAGAGAGGATCCCAACCTTCAACATAATAGTAATTATTACATACTTTTTCATTCTTAGACATACCGAAGAAACCATAATCATAAAGAGTTTGAGTAATGACATCACCATCAACGACTAAACCGTCATCATATGAGTAGTGCGAGAACATTATTAGATAGTCATCACAATACGAATATATACAATAGATGGTTCCACTTTGACTCCCTTCATAAAAAAGTGCGAAATCGTCTAAAACTAGGTCAATTTTATAAATATTAGTTCCGGCTGTAAAATACCCCAATTCATTGTTAAGTATGTAGAAAGAATGCATATATTCTGTGGTAGGATCATTAACTTCCATACCATTTCTATCAATAACATGAACATCTTGGTTGTTTCCATCAATTAGGAAAACCAGGAACTTCTCAGTTGTTTGGAATGCTGCAACAAGCATATCCTGCTTGTATGCAAACATAAGTGGTTCACTATCAACAGCTCCCCATTCAGGGTTAATATCATAAGTAAAGAAAGTGGATGGTTGGGTTACTGTCCCCGAAGTAGTTACAAAAAACTTATTGAATCCAATCGTTTGGTTTAATGCTCCATAAGTATAAAATGCTAAACTATCCCCATCCATTGTAACAAGATCATAAG
>JAFGVF010000184.1 GCA_016938155.1 Candidatus Cloacimonadota bacterium | reverse complement strand
TGAATGAGCGTCCGATTACGGAAGCACCTGCAAGTATAATCTCAGGTTTGTACTTCTCACTCAAGGCAACAAGGGCTTGGGAGTATAAATTATCAGTAAAAGTTTTTAACTCAGGTTCATTAACATAGTAAACCTTGTCAGCTCCATACGCTGTCAGTTCAGCTGTCATTTCATCTACACCATGCCCAAGCAATACTGCGGAAAGAGGAACTTCCAACTGCTCAGAAAGCTCTTTCCCTTTCCCGAGAAGTTCCAACACTACAGGAGCCAACTCCCCATTCCGTTGTTCAGCATAAACCCAAACTCCCCTGTAATCAGCTTTATTGATGTTGCAACGGGAGTTCTTCCTTATAAATATAGCATCAAATGGGCAGTCCTGCACACAGGCGCCACATAACACACATTTTTCAGTGTTTATCTCGGCAATTTTATTAGTTATAACAATGGCATCATAAGCACACGACCTGATACACTTTCCACAACCTACACATTTGTCGATAATAACTTCAATCATTCATATCTCCTGAGTTATCTTGAATCATATTTTATGTATTTCATCATAAATCGTCAATAGTTTTTATTTTTTATAAGCTGAAACCCAATTTTCAAGCCTCTAATCGAAATAGAAAATTGCCTGTATGGGATTGATTTTAGCTGCTTTTATCGCAGGATATAAACCTGATAAAAAACCTATAAAAAGGGAAAAAGCAATTCCAAGTACTATTCCGGCAACCGGAATATAAAAAGGCATCCCGACAACAGTTGAGAATATTTTCAATAACAGCATTGCAAGAAACACTCCTCCTCCTGCCCCAAGGAGCGACAAACTCAAAGCTTCAGCTATGAAATAGAAGAAAATATCTCCTTCCGTGGCTCCAAAACTCTTCCTTATTCCTATCTCCTTCATTCTTTCGGTTATGGAGATGAGAAGTGTGCTGAATAAGCCTATCCCCCCGACAAGTAAAGATACCGAGGCTATTATGGAAAGTGTAATATTGAATTTATCCATAATCTTGTTTGTCTGTTCAGTAATCTGCATTAGAAATGTACCCACATTTTGGAAACCGAAATTCGGGTACATGGAATGTCGGGATAACAACAACTGTCTTGCCTTGTTTTTTAGTGATTTATAGGATTCAAGGTCTGGTGATTGGAGATAGATATAATCGATAGCTCCATTAGTTCTCATATACTTTGCCCCGGTAGAGAGCGGGATATAAACAGCCCTTAGATCTGCTCTTCTCTCCCAGGCATTGAAATTGAAATTCTTTCTTTGTGACAAAGGGTCATCAGCAAGAATTCCTATAATACGGTAGTTCTGGTTACCCAACTTAATAACCTGATTTAAGGGTGTCTTGCTCTGAAAATGAGTCTTGGCGAAGTAATAACCGATAATACAAACCCTACTGGCATTACTCTCTTCAAAGGTGGAAAATGCTCTCCCTTTCCCCACTTCATAGGTTTTATTAATCAGAAAGTCATTAGTAGTAGCCCGTACTTTAGCGTATTTCTTCTTACCTCCGGCACTGAAATCACTATTCTCTTCAATCATCCCGTAGCTCATTTTAACATTTAGACTATCTGTGAGTAAACGATAATCCTTATAGCTTAGAGGCTGAACATTTCGCTGTGTTTTACCGTATCGAAATCGCATATTCCAATAATTCTGCTGTTGGGAAGGTGTTATGATAACTGAATTATCCCATCCCATTTTCTCCATATTCTCTTTCACGAATCGCTTCATTCCATCTATGGCAGAGAACATGGTAACAACAGCCATAACTCCAATTACTATCCCGATCAGCGTGAGGAATGACCTCAGCTTATGAGTCATGATTGTTTGAAAGCTGCTGAAGAAACTATCTCTGATATGCATTATCTAATAATAGTCTTGCACTTAGGGCATTGCTTAAAGTCGCCGTCTTTACTTGTATGCATCTCATAAACAAACGGATTATTACAATTCGGACATGTAAGGGCAACCGGCTTATAATTGGATATGTATTTACAATCAGGGTAATTAGTGCAGGAATAGAATATCTTTCCTCGCTTATTCCGGCGTTCAGCTATGAAACCTGTTTCGCAATCGGGACATTTGATGCCCGTATGAACAGTCTCGGTATATTTGCATTTCGGATAATTGGAGCAGGCAATAAACCTTCCAAACCGTCCTTCCTTTACAACAAGATTACTGCCACATTTAGGACATTGCTTTTCAAGCTTCTCCTCTTCTTTTATTGCTACTGTTCCGGCTTCATCTTTTGTAAAATTCTTTACATTCTTGCATTTAGGGAAGTTGGAACATGAGAGGAATTGTCCTTTAGTTCCCCATCTGACAATCATGTGCCCATCACCACATTTATCACATGGAATATCAGTGTGTTCGAGCAGATTCTTCTTAACTTCCTTTACATCCACCCCATCCATCAAATCTTTTAGAGTGTTGTAGTATTTATGCAATAAGGCAATATATTCTTGCTTTCCATACTCGATATCATCAAGTTCATTTTCCATTGCAGCCGTGAAGGTTACATTGAAGAATTTCTCAAAGCTCTGTACTAAGAAAGCATTAACATTCACGCCTAAATCTGTAGGAACAAAGAGCTTCTTTTCCATTTTCACATAGGTTCTTGTAACTATAGTGTTGATTATTGATGCATAAGTAGAGGGTCGTCCGATTCCGTCTGATTCCATCTCCTTTATCAGAGATGCTTCACTATATCTACTCGGAGGTTTAGTGAAATGCTGATTAGGAGTAAATTCTTTTGTCAAAAGCTTATCTTTCACAACATAAGCAGCATCAATGATTTCTCCTTGATTTACTTTAACATGCGGATACGCTTCCAGAAACCCTTGAAACTCTACAGTACTGCCTGTAGTTACAAACTGTCCGGGACCAGCTTCCACTTCAATCTTGATTGTATTCAACTTTGCAGCTTTCATCTGAGTGGCAATAAATCTCTGCCAGATTAGAGTGTAAAGCTTCAGATGGTCTTTATCAAGATAACGAGCCATAACTTCCGGTGTTTTGAAAGTATCGGTCGGACGAATGGCTTCATGAGCATCCTGGGCTTTATTTTTGTTATCAAATTTCCTAACGGAAGAATGCAACATGCTTTTGTTCCATCGTTCCGAAATTAATGCACGGCAGTTAGTAGTGGCTTCCTCAGACATACGAACTGAGTCAGTTCTCATATAGGAGATTAAACCAACTCTTTCCCCATCCATATCAACACCTTCATAAAGCTTTTGAGCAAGAGTCATCGTTTTCTTAGCTGAGAAGTTAAGAATCTTAGAAGCTTCCTGTTGAAGTGTACTTGTTATAAAAGGAGGTAAAGGAGAGAGCTGTCGTTGAGTTTTAGATATATCAGATATGAAGATGTCATTGTTCTTAAGCTTGGAAATTATCTCTTTTGCATCTTCCTCTTTGAGAATTTCTACCTTTTTACCATTCACTTTTTCCAAAGTACTTTTGAATGGTTGGGCTCCATCTTTATAAAAATCAGCGGTTATTGACCAGTATTCCTGTGGGACAAAAGCCTTTATCTCCTCTTCCCTTTCGCATATCAGTCTGAGAGCTACTGACTGAACCCGGCCAGCACTCAAACCTTTATTGATTGTTTTCCAAAGAAAGGGGCTTATCTGGTACCCGACTATTCGGTCTAAAATCCTTCGTGCTTGTTGTGCATTTACTTTATTCTCATCAATGCTCCTCGGATTATTCAGAGAATCCTGAACAGCCTTCTGAGTTATCTCGTTGAATTCAATTCGTTGGATTGCTTTATCTTTCAGCTCTTTCTTGAGCATCTGTGTTAAATGCCAGGCAATAGCCTCCCCCTCTCTATCAGGGTCAGCTGCCAGATAAACAGTATCTGCCTGTTGAATAGCTTCTTTCAAAGCATTAATCACTTTAGATTTCGTTCTGTCTGCTACATACTTAGGTTTGAAATCGTTCTCTAAATCAACTCCTAACTCCTTAGTCGGCAGATCACGAACATGCCCCATTGAGGCTAGTATATTATATTTCCCTTTCAGAAATTTACTAATTGTACTGGCTTTTGCCGCGGACTCAACGATTATTAAATCTTTTGCCATAATTCCTTTCTCAATTTTTGTTATTTTCTCCCCCACCGTTCACCATTTCCAGATAACCATCTGAACTGATATTGATGATACCGGTGAAGAGATAAATGGTTACAATTCTATCCATTCTTTCTTTATTAATCACAATTTTCCATTCCTCAGCTATTGAGACACAAGAAGATAAAACGCTTTCCATATCTCTGGATGTCAGACTTCCAATATGCACTAATCCCATTAAAAAACCATAAGCATCAGTAGAAATGGCACTCTTTTCCTGTCTGCTCAATACTCTGTGGTAGTTTCTGCCTATTCTGCTTTCGGAAGCTAAAACATCGAGCAGAACCCGTCTTTCCTCATCAGTAAGCATATTCAGAAACTCTTCTGTAAATTCACTATTCAGTTCTTTCATCAACTCTTTTTTATCTAATTTCATTTTTATCAGCTATTCCTCAAGACCCCTGTTTTTCCCGCAGCATTGCTTATATTTCTTCCCGCTACCGCAGGGGCAGGGTTCGTTTCTACCAATTTCTACATCATTCCGAATCGGTTGCAATTTTGGTTGGTCATCCATATTTTCTTTATCAATCTCGGGGTTACTTGCCTGCTCAAATACATTGATATCTTTGTGAACAGTTCTGACATTCGCCAACATTTCTTTATATTCTTCAACAGTATAAAGTTGCATGGTGAATACATTCTTCGTAACTCTTGATTGGATGCGTTCAATCAAGCTTTGAAATAGCTCGAAACTCTCTTTTTTGTATTCAATCAACGGATCCTTTTGAGCATAAGCTCGCAATCCGATTCCATCTCTGAGATGGTCCATTTCGTGCAGATGGTCTCTCCATTCGGAATCCACGACCTCCAGCAATGACCGTCTTTCAATTTCCCGCATCTTCTCTTCACCCAGGAATTTCTCTCTATTCTCATAGGCATTATCAATCAATTCTTCAACAATGGAATGTACAGTCTCAGGAGTCAGTCTTTCCGATTCAAAATCACTTTCTTTTAAATTTAAGGCATATTCCTGATTCAAATGAACCCGGAATCTGTTTAAATCCCAATCCTCCACATATTGACTTGCAGTTGCCATCTCTTCAACCTTTCGCCAGACTGTGTCCTTAATCATATCGACAATCTCGGTTTTAAGGTTCAAACCCTTCAAGACATTCCGTCTGTACTGATAAATAACTTCTCTTTGCTGATTCATTATCTCATCATACTTAAGAAGTTGCTTACGGATTTCAAAGTTATGTTCCTCAACTTTTTGTTGAGCTCTTTCC
>JAFGVF010000183.1 GCA_016938155.1 Candidatus Cloacimonadota bacterium | reverse complement strand
TTATATTACCGTCCTCAATGCCGGAAGAAAATACCTCGGTATTCCTGAAGATAAAGATATGCAATGTACCTATTTCATCTCCTCAGGACTGGGCGGGATGTCCGGTGCTCAGCCGAAAGCGGTAGAGATTGCCGGAGGAATCGGCGTGATTGCCGAAGTTGATTACAGTCGTATCCAAACCCGTTTTGAACAGGGTTGGGTATCGCTTATTTCAGATAATTTAGCTAAGATAGTTGCCTGGATGAAGGAGTATCGTGAGAAGATGCAGCCTATCTCCATTGCCTATCATGGGAATATAGTAGATTTACTGGAATACCTCGATGAGCATAATGTCAATGCGGAACTGATTTCCGACCAAACCTCCTGCCATGCTGTTTATGAGGGGGGATACACACCTGTCGGTATCAGCTTTGCTGAGGGAAGAGAGATTATCAAGAATAATCCTGCAAAGTTTAAAGAGCTGGTCGATGAATCCCTGCGTCGTCATTATCGTGTGATAAAAAGACTTACGGAGAAAGGTGCCTACTTCTGGGATTACGGCAACAGCTTTATGGCTTCTGTTTTCCAGGCAGGGGAAACCGCGATTGCCAGAAACGGTAAGGACACTTTCGACGGTTTTATCTGGCCATCCTATGTTGAGGATATCATGGGACCGGTTTGTTTCGATAAAGGCTATGGACCCTTCCGATGGGTCTGCCTGTCCGGTAAGGACTCCGATTTGCATGAAACCGATCAGGCAGCGATGGCATGTATTGATCCGAAACGCAGTTCTCTGGATAGAGATAATCATTACTGGATTGAGACTGCTGAGGATAATAAGCTTGTCGTTGGTACAAAGGCACGTATTCTCTATTCTGACGAAGAAGGAAGAATCAGGATTGCCTTTAAATTTAACGAAATGATTCGGGAAGGGAAAATCGGACCTGTCATGCTGGGACGTGATCATCATGATGTTTCCGGTACGGATTCACCTTTCCGCGAGACAGCCAATATCTATGACGGAAGTAATGTCATGGCCGATATGTCGGTACATTGCTTTGCCGGAAATGTAGCCCGTGGAATGACCTTAGTTGTGCTTTCCAACGGCGGTGGAGTCGGTATCGGAAGAGCCTCCAACGGTGGAAACGGTATCCTCCTCGATGGTAGCGAAAGAATGGATCAGATTGTTCGTTCCGCTCTCTCCTGGGATGTTATGGGTGGTGTCGGGAGAAGAAATTGGGCAGGTAATCTCAATGCTGTGGAAACAACCGCCAAATGGAATGAAAAGCATACTGATGAGGGACAGATTACTATCCCTTATCTTGCTGATGATTCACTTTTAAACAAATTGATTGATGAGAAGATAAAATAATTCCGAATTAGACTTTGCCCCGCAATGGAATGTGGGGTAAAGTCTCTCATTCCCAAGCCCCAGCTTGGGAATAAATGAAGTTTTCAGATATTCTTGATGTAGGATTATTGTATTGTTTACAAAGGAAGCAACTATTTAAATGCATGTAACCCGAAAAAACAAGGCAAATTGTAAACATGAATCACAAATACACAAAAAAAATTGACAAAAGTATCTATTATTAGTATTAAGGTTAAAATTATAGTGGAGGTTTAATGTTAGTAAGAAAGGGATTACTTATACTGTTTATCATTTTATTAATGTCGTTAACTTCATGTAAGTCTGATTCATCAACAGGCCCGGACAATGACACAACCAACCCAATGGTCGAGATAACTAATATTGAAAATGGAGCTAGTTTTGTCGGTTCATTTACTGTTAATGTACAAGCGACTGATAATGTAGGAGTAAACTTAGTGTCAGTTTACATCGACGGGTCAATGTATATGTCAACAACCAATCCCCCTTATACATTTTCAGTTGATTGTCATGATTTTATGGATGGAATGCACTCCTTACAAGCAAAAGCAAGCGATGATGCAGGAAATGTTGGTAGTACAAATACTATTACAGTTAATATGACTTCCGATTCAGCACCAACAGTTGCATTCATGAATTTGCCAAATGGGACTACCATTTCTACTCAGAGAAATATTGATGTAACTGCAATTGATAATAATTCCATTGTAAATGTAAAACTATATCTTGACAATCAGCAAATTGGACAAGATACTTCCAGTCCTTATTCATTTTCCCTGAACCCATTTGATTTCACGGATGGCACTCATACTCTTCAAGCGAGAGCAACTGATAATGCTGGAAACATAGGGTATTCCGAAAATTTATCTATCACAATTAATTATGATTTTGCTCCAAACACAAACGGTAGAATAAATGTAACTATTAGCCATTACCAAGAATTAGATCCCCTTGACTTAACCGGATATGGGGACCCATATTTTGTTTATGAAATTGAAATAAATAATGTAGTGTTTGATACTTATGTTTCTCAAACCTTCTCAAATACTACTGTTCTTAATCAGAATGTATCTCATATTTTCGATATACCTGATAATACAAGAGAATACAAACTGACAGTATGGGTTTATGACGAAGATACTGCAAGTGATGACCTGCTAGATTATACTTCGGTAGCTGGAAGTGCATATTATTGGAACTTGAATCCAATAAGTGGAGATTTCACTGATACGTACAATGGTAATGATGATGGTCTAAATGATGATAAAGATTGTGAAATCACTTTATCTGTTGACACGTTACATTAGCGAAGGCATTTATCACATGTAAGACAGATTCCAATTGATTTCTGATATAATTGCTTCTTAACAAAGCCCTTGTAGTCGTGTTTTACAAGGGCTTATATTTTATAATAAAACAAAATAATTACGATTGGACTTGCCTTGCAGGTCTGGCGGTTGAGATCGTAGGGGCAGTGCCTTGAGCCTGCCTAAAAGGGTAACCACAAGGGTTATCTCTACATTATTGAAACAGGAGGTTGTCATGGCTAACGGCACAAAGAAAGATAGAATTGTAACGACGATGTTTATTATCTGGGTATTGGGCATACCATTGTTGCTCACACTACCCTTTCTCGCTCTTGCTTTTCTGATGAAGGCTGTTCGGCTTACCAGACTTGGGAATCGGTTTATTTACCACTGCGTGAACATCTGGGCACACTACATCATTGCTTCAGCAGGCGGAAAATTAACCGTCAAGGGTTTAGAGAATGTTCCCAAGAATGAGAATATCTGTTTCATATCCAACCATCAGGGGATGTTCGACATACTGATAATTCTGGCAGCCTTGCCGATAAGAGTCGGGTTCATCGCCAAAAAGAGCTTGATAAAACTACCTGTGTTTGCCCAGTGGATGATGGCAATAGGCTCAATCTTTATCGACAGAAGCGATGTTAAAAATGCCAGAGAATCTATCCTAAAGGGAATTAAAAGCATTCAAAACGGTAATTCCCTCGTTATTTTCCCCGAAGGAACCAGAAGCAGAGGGAATAGACTGGGAGAATTTAAAAAAGGGAGTCTGAAGCTTGCCCTAAAATCCAACGCTACCATTATCCCGCTTACCATCAACGGTACTTATAAAATGATAGAAGAACACGGAGCCTTACATCCTGCCAAAATGAATCTTGTAATCCATAAACCAATACGCCCAGAAGAGATTACTCCCGAACGAGCTGTTAATCTCATGGAAGAAATTAAGGCAATTATTGCAACCGGGATGGATGAGCAGGTATAGGGCAATTATATTCCGCTGTGAATCTTGCTAACCCTGTAGGGGTAGAATCCGTGAGTCAAACAAGTAAAAAACTTGACAAGTGTAAACCATCTAATTAAATATAGTCAAATACTTTAGCCAACCAATCAGAAGTGTATTACATTGCTGATATGAAGCGGATTCATTTATTGTTGCGGGTTTAATTGTTTTTTTTCTTCGTACGAGGAGCGGATGAATTATTACTGTTCTAATAGGAGTTTTTTTGTAGCATTCTTTAAACTATTCACAATTTCGACACATAGTTTTATTAATTTTCACAGACTAAGTCCGGGAAGTAATTGTTCCCAACACTATTCAAATCATGTTACCACTTCAAGGAGCATAATTATGTTCAGATTCTTATTCATTTTAATGATTTTGATGCTATTTATTATTCCCTTATCTGCTGAATCCTTCGTATTAGGAACAGGCACAAATACTACTTCTACCTTACCCACCTACGGTTTTTGGGGATTTGGTTGGGGGAGGATGCTGTATTCAGCCTCAGAGATGAATTCAGTAGGAATGAATAATTCCATGGATATTGCCTC
>JAFGVF010000182.1 GCA_016938155.1 Candidatus Cloacimonadota bacterium | reverse complement strand
TGGCTGTAATCGCCTCCATCTTATCAAGTTTCAAGGATATACCCATCCCTGGTAAAGCAGTTTTTATCGGAGAAGTAAGTCTTAGCGGGATAGTGCGACCGGTCAGTATGATAGAAAAGAAAATATCTGAAGCCCTTAAGCTGGGATATGAAAAAGTATTCGTTTCAAACGGCAGTAAACTGCATAAGCAGGATAACCGTGTGATTAAAATTGAACATATAAGCGAGATAATGAGAAACCTATTTTGATGAGAAACAGAGATTTAACAATAACCCTTGAGGAATTGGAAGCAAAATTCCGTGAGCAAACCATTATCGCCGGATTTGACGGCTTCATTGACGAGATAATTCATGTTGTAGATCGCTATTTGGATAAAGTTACCTTCAAAAGAATTGAAACAATCGCAGACTTCGGGGCTAAAATTAATCAGGCAGCCGGTTTAAGCACTAATTTTGAATATAAAACCATCCAGAAGAAGCTTGGTGGTAATGGTCCGATTTTAGCTAATGCCCTCCTTGCTCAAGGGAATAAACTGCACTATATAGGTGCCTTAGGTAAAATCATAATCGACCCGCTGTTTGCAGAATTTGCAGGGAGATGTGAGTCGGTTGTTTCCATTGCAGACCCCGGATACACGGAAGCCCTTGAGTTCAGTGACGGGAAGCTGATGATGGGAAGGGTTGATTGTCTGGATGAGATGAATTGGGAAAATATAGTAAAGCGTTATGGTGATAAAAAAGAGATAAGTAAACTTTTTAACATTGCTAATTTGCTTTGTTGCACAAACTGGACTAACCTATATAGGATGAATAGTATTCTCGAAGGCATGAATGAGATTGAAGTGCAAAGAAAGATTCCGCTGTTTATAGATTTGGCTGACCCGAGAAAACGGACAGATGATGACATTTATGAAGTTCTTGACATTATTTCCATGTTAGAGAAGAAGTATGAAGTAATATTAGGTCTAAACGAAAAAGAGAGCAGTCATTTGGCTGAATTATTGTCAATCAATTGTACCGATACTGAGAAGAGGAGTGCTTTGTTGAGAGAAAAAATGGACATATCCTGCGTCGTAATCCATCCTGTTAAGTATGCAGTTGCCTCAACAAGAACCGAAACAGCTTCTGCCGAAGGTCCATATTGTGAGCAACCGAAACTCTCTACAGGTGCCGGAGATAATTTTAATGCAGGATTTTGTTGTGGATTAATTAACGGAATGAGCCTGACATCATCTTTGAGCTTAGGGACTTCTACTTCAGGTTTCTATGTCAGAGAAATGCATTCACCTGATATGAATGAATTGCAAGGTTTTATCAGGCATCGACTAACTAATAATTACTAACCGAACAGGTGTTTATGAATAAGGAAACAGCCGACAAAATTGAGCATGAGCTATTTGAACTTATGCAAAAGAATGAATTTAAAAAAGCCATTGCTTTTGTTCATGGTTATTTAGATAGTGGTGAAGAGATCGAAATCAATCTGCAATACAATTTCTTCCGTGCTTTAGGTGTTGCTTATTTCTCTTTCGCAGAATATAAAGAATCGGAGAAATGGTTTCTAAAACTGATTGAAGCATTGAAGAAATCCGAAACGAACATATTCCAGCTGGCAAGAGCATATATAGGTTTAGGCGGTTGCTATTTCCATGATAACAGATTAAGTGAATCTGAAGTGTGCTTTTTGAAATCGGAGGATTTTTTTAAACAAGCCAATGATAAGATTGGTTTAGGGTATGTCTATAATTGGTTAGGCATTGTTTACAGTGAACAGGAGAAGGTTTTCATGGCTCTTGAAATGGACATGAAAGCACTTTCTATTGCCAAAGAAGTTAACAATAACCAGATTATAGTAGCGACCCAAAACAGTATAGGTTTGCAATACTTTAACCTGAAAGATTATGATAAAGCTTTGTATTATTTCACTGAAGCTTTGAAAGAGATAAGCAGCATTAATAATCTCACTGTGGAAGCAGATTTAAAAAATAATCTGGGAATGGTTTATCGCAGGTTACAAGAGTTTGATAAATCAAAGTCCTTTCTCAATGAAGCTCTGAAAATAAGAAAAGAAAACTTCCCACATGATTTTAAACGACTCGGACATACCTTAGCTAACCTCGGGGCAACAGAATACCAATTTTATGAATTGAAAGAAGCACGATTACATCTCATTGAATCACTGGAAGTGTATTCCAAAATTTCTAATTATTACGGGTTTCATCAAAAGATTATTTGTCAATTGGCGATGATAGCACTAAAGGAGAATAATCCTACAGAAGCTTTGGAATTTGTCCACAAATATGAAGAAATCAGAACAGAGACAGGTAGTGAATCAGTTATCGATCTGTATCATAATACTTTGAGTGAATACTATGTTTATTTAGGTGATTACGAAAAAGCTCTTGAAGAGTACAATCTGTTCGCTGAATTAAACATTGCAGAAGAAAAGGAAAGCTTGAAGCATATTCTTGAGAACTTTGAACTGAGAATGGACTATGAGAAGCAAAAAACGGAAGCAGAAATATTCAGGATAAGAAATGAAGAGCTTGCTAAAGTTAATGAAACCAAGGACAAGCTTCTTTCTGTAATAGCCCATGATTTGCGAGGACCCATAGCAAATATCATTGAAGTGTTAAAACTGCTTTCCTTCGATTATAATTCCATTCCGGAAGATGAGCTGGATATCATCATTGGAGAACTGCTATCCGATACTCAGAGTGTCTATGAACTTCTTCAGAATCTTCTATCGTGGGCAAGAAAGCAAATGAATACGCT
>JAFGVF010000181.1 GCA_016938155.1 Candidatus Cloacimonadota bacterium | reverse complement strand
GGACATGCCAGCCTTAACACAACTCAAATCTACACCAACATAGATACTTCGCATCTGATAGAAGTACATAGAATGTATCATCCAAGGGGTTAGTGTTAATGGTTATAAACCGGATATATGCAGAGCTTAAACTGTACGAATCGAAAAAAAGGAATCCGAATCATGAAAAAATCTGATAAGCATTGGGAGAAATTTGGAGATACTGACCCGTATTAGGTGACTACAATTGATAAATATCGTGGTGAGAAGATCGATGAGGAAAAGCTAAAAGACTTCTTTTCTGAAAGTGAAGCCTATAAAGACAAGGTTTTTCTGATAGTTAGAAATCAGCGAAAAAGGATTTCTTTCCCAAGCGGATTCTTGATTTCGGATGTGGTGTTGGAAGAGTTCTGTTCCCCATGGCAAAAGATTGCGAGTCAGCTGTAGGAACCGATGTATCTTCTACAATGCTGGATAAGGCAGAGCAACATCGAAAGGAAATGGGATTAGAGCATGTTAAGCTTGTTAAGAGTGATGATAACCTATCCAAAATTGATGGTACTTTCGATTTCATACACTCAATTTATGTCTTCCAGCACATCCCGCCTTCCAGAGGTTACAAGATTTTCAAACGACTTTTAAAAAAGCTTAATCCAGGCGGTATAGCCATGATTCAATTCACTTACGCAAATGATTTATCAACCGGAAGACGGATTCTTAATTGGACGAAGATGAATGTACCTTTGTTTCAACAGATCAATAATCTGCTGCATTTAAGAGCCCCGGATTTTCCATTTATGGAGATGTATAACTACTCGTTAAATAAGCTCGAAAACATTCTCCACTGTATGGGAGTTAACCAGGTTTATATCAGGTTTACAAAGGATGGAAACTATCGGGGAGTGATGCTTTTTCTGGAAAGTAAAAGTGACTCTGATGATTTCGTTAAACTTGACGAAGTACCTTAAATCTTTGATACTAACATCTTGCGAAGTAATCTATCTATAATAGACAAGAATACCTTGAAATATAAAGATAATCCCGATTACATATTCAGGAGGCTACTTATGAAACAAAGATCAAAGTTTTCTATGCAGACAATCATTTTAATCATTATCGGATTACATCTTTTTCCGAGTTTGGTTTTCGCAAAATATCCTAAGATCAAAACTTTCGACACTACAATTGGAGAAATCAATATATCTATCCAACCAAAACCACAGAATTATACAGGGTCGGGTAAAAGAGAATGGAAATCATTTGATTCATCTGGAAAGCCAATATGTAAAGACTTGTATAGAATGACTTTTGGTGATAATCTGTTATACCTTTTAGATGATGAGCTGATAGTGAACCAATATTCATATGGAGAAATTAGCAAAGATGATAAAGTTGAAATCATTGATAAAGATGTATATATAAACAACAAAGTTGCCAAAGGGGAACTGTTGAGCAATGAGTTTAGAGTCTCGCTTAGTTCTCCCGATTATTTTTCTTCAACGAAATTAGGGGGTCATTCTATATTTGTTGCTCCCGGATCTTCTATTACTTCTGAAACTAAGGAGTTCAATGGTTTTTACACTTACAGATATGAAGTGGGTAATACGATTGTTTCTATATGCCGGGATACTTTAACTGTTAATGGCAGGTGTATTGGACTATTAAGCGAGAATTCAACTATTATCATTGAGGAAGGAAATGTTTATGTGAACAATGAGGCGAAAATGCAAGAGCTTAATATTTCTTTAGATACAGATTAGTTTAGAAAAGGATATTTTCCCATAACTCCCACTTTTAAGTGGTGGATGGATGTACATGATAATGAATGGAACTGCTTCAGCAGTTTTCCGGGATGGTTTTTAGAAACCGCTAAAGCGGTTGGAGATGTACTTGGATATGCATGCCACCAACTGAAGTTGGTGGTTAAGGGAGCGTGGAACTCGCATGAGCACAAGGGGAAGCAACTATTTATCCGCTAAAATATTCTTACGCACTGCCCCCAAACTCGCTCTGTTCGCTATGCCCTGCCGGGGCGTAGCCTTTGGCGAAGACTGGTGCAAGATTGTGATTGATATACATTCGCACCATTTGAAAGGTCTATGGACCATTTCAAAGGTAGAGTTTTGAAGAAACCAAAAAAGCCCGACTACTGTCGGGCTTTTTATATTGAATCATGAAATTACTTCATGAGTATCATCTTTCGTGTCTTGGTGTAGGTTCCTGCTTGAAGCTTATATAGATAAACCCCGCTGGATACTTTCTTACCGTTTGTATCTAAACCGTTCCATATATATCTATGAGTTCCGGGTTGCAGGTAATCGCTCACGAGAGTGGTTACGAGCTGTCCCTTCTGGTTGAAGATGCTGAGTTTTGTCTGTTCCGCACTTTTCAAAGAGAAACTGATTGTCGTTTCAGGATTGAAAGGGTTGGGAAAGTTAGCAGAAAGTTCTGTTTGAATCATTGGATTAACTTCTCCCTCAATGGCAGTTGGAACAAGTGTACCGCTGAAATTCTCATCAAACATCAGATAATCCACTGTTACATAATTCTGCTGAATTGAGAGTGAGTTGAAGTTCAGTGCAAATACAGGTGCTTCCGTGCTGATTTCGCTCATACTGAAACCGCCGATATACAATTCTCCCGGAGTTGAGGCATTAACCATAATTGGAAGGTTCTCGAAGTTAGTAGTAAGACTAATAAATTCAAGCTCCTGCTGGTTGTAGGTAAGTTTCATCCCGGTTGAATAGAACGGTTGGTCGCAATAGGCATTAAGCCTGACACCTTCTCTGTCAGTGATGAGAGGTAATTGGATTGGAGCAGGCATCTCACGATTGACCAGTTGAACATAGTTTCCTGAGGGATCGCCAACAGCCATGGCAGTGAAATCTCTTGAATATGTACTGCTGAGAGTGAAGGTGATATCTTCAGGAGTGAATACCCATGCTCCGGCAGGCATTTCAGGAATGAGATTTACGGCGTATTGAACCATCATAGCCGCATCAAAGGCATCTGTTACATCATCACCGTTTACATCTCCGGCTTTAATCTGATGGCTGTTGAAAGCGTATGTGTTTAGGGCATACTGAGCCGTGATTGAAGCATCAAAAGGAGTTACTGTTAAGAACGGTACATCATTGTTACTCTCAACTGTGAGCAGATAATCTCCTGCATACATAGTTGGGAAAGTATAGGTGCCATTTGCCAGTGTTGACACTGTTTCTTCATCTATACCATCAGCTGTAAGAGTAACATTCTCCATTGGAACTGCCTGATTGAAATAAGTTACATTTCCGCTCAGGACATATTTATTACGAACGGTGAAAACACCACTTTGTTGGGTAACAGGGATTGTATTGTCATTAAACACAAAGCCGTTGAAACCGATATTCCCTGTTGTGAAATTGCTTGCTGTTGTACGAACATTGAACACAACATTTATTAGCGTGCCATCTTCTGTAAGCGGGTTAACATTGTAGGCATTAATATCGATCTGCCCCGGTATTGAGCTATTGTAATTTACACTCCACCCTTCTGACAGTGTTCCTGTCTGAGATACATTAACCGCTGTTAATAAGGTTGGATCGTAAACCATCGTCAACTGCCATGAGATGAAACCAAAGATCGAATGGGCATTTGTTACAGTAACCGGTACCATGACTTGTGTACCGGATTCGCCATAAGTATCAACGGCTTTCACAGCAACAGGACCTACCATAACTCTCTCCGGTGCATAGACTGTGAGAGGTGGATTAATGCCATCATTGATGATTCCATAGATATAATACAAGCCATGTGGGACCGTGCTCACATTCCATGTATATGAATCTGTAGTTGAGTCTTCATGGATTGTTGAGATAATATCCGTACCTGCCACTCCCATCTCTTCAGTATAACCTAAGGTAATAATGGCATCATCATCCAGATCATAATCCGACCAAGTAATGCTTACTGTTGAAGGAGTAAGTGTCAGAGCGGACGGTGTTAGGAGGGTTAACTCAGGTTCAAGGTTAGCCAAAGCAGCTCCACATGCAGGAGCAGATGTTAATGGAGAGCTGTAATCAGCCATACCTGTAGTTGCAATGAACACCTGATTGGCTATGTTCTCCGTTGTTCCCCACCAGTTATTGGTCAGGCTGATGCTTGAAGTTTTGTTCAGAATAATTGCCTGTTTAGCCAATGAAGACAGATTATACTCAATCTCAGAAACTCTACCCCAATATGAGTAAATAGAGTATCCATAACAATAGACTCTTAACTGGGAGTTTGTAGAAGTACTATTTATGTTGTACCACTGATCAAAGCTGGTATCTGAACTATAGTTTACTCTTGTGTATGACCAAATATTTGCACTTAAGCCATCATACACATAGAAGTAATAATCATCACTACTTCCATCAT
>JAFGVF010000180.1 GCA_016938155.1 Candidatus Cloacimonadota bacterium | reverse complement strand
CGTAAAAGACTATTAGGAGAATAGCTGTAATAATCTGAAAGTGTCCCTCCAAGAAAACCATAACAATTCTTTGCTCCAACCAGATCAAGCTCAACTGATATGGCTTTCCCGTCCATCTCAATAATACTAAGTAGTATATACGGTTTGAGGTTATCAAACAATTTCTCAAAGTACATCTCTGAGAAGAAATAGTATTCGTCAGCATTATTTCTTCTCATAGTACTTAAATAAATATCTAAAAAGCTTTTATATTGCAACTCATTTATCTCGTTTCCTGAGATACACTGATAAATCAACCCATTTCTTTCGGCCTTTTTAACAGCCTTTCGAACGCCGTTATCGAAGGACTCCATCCAGATTTCTGAAACATCTAAGGTTAAATCGATGAGGACATTATCGAGTACATTTATTGGGTTTGTTCTAATCTCGAATAAATGATTTCCATTTATAGGGTTAAATCTATTGAATTCAGCAATTATATTCTCCTCTGAACAAAACCAGGAAAAGGCTTCAAAGAATTTCTTTTTAAATTCTGTCTCATAGGAAGAAGTAATGACTCCGTTGTAACCATACGCTCCCTGAATATCTGAATACTCTGCATCAAGAGTATACCCGAGCTTATTTACCGAGTTTTGTAAAAAAGGATAAATTGCTAAGTCATTCTTATCCTCAAAAACAAAACATTTTGCTATACCATCACCATTTGCTTCATACATGCTATAATATTCAGGTGAATAATAAGCATCATGCTGCTCAAGTGGGAGTATATTTAAATAATCACGCCATTCGAGTGAGTCGTTAAGGGATAAAACTTTAGAAGTCATTCTGTTGATACCAAATCTTCTCAAAATCTTCTTTTAAGACTGCGTAATAATACTCATCAACTAACTGGCCATTTTTAAAACGGGATTTTCTAAAAAGCCCTTCTTTAATATACCCACATTTTTCACACATCCTGATGGATGGTATGTTATCTGTTATGATTCTCGCCCAAACTCTATTAAGCCCCCTGTCAAAAAAAGCGTGGTGTAAAATCAACATTCTGGCCTCAGTAGCGAGCCCAAGCCCCCAATACTTCTTTTCTCCAATAAAAGAAGGGCAATGTCCTGTTCGATTAAACATGTCAATTTCAGTTAGGAAAGTCAAACCAATTAACTCATCTGTTTCTTTCAAACAAATACCCAATGATACCTTATTAAAATCATTGATAATGGTTTCCATCCATTTTTTTTCATTCTCACTGGAAACAAACACACGCTTCTCGCTGAAACCATATTGAATCTCTGAATCCGTTCTCCATTTAAATGTGATTTTATAATCTTCTATTTCAAGTGCTCTTAGATATACTCTATATTTATTCATCGCCTAATCCTCCTATTACACTGCTTGGGATGTTAACAATTCTATCTTCAAGCCAAATAGCGTTTGCTACACCATCTGTTTGACAGTTTTCAAACATCTTTAGTTTGCTCATTAATGTCCAGATTGGCCTTGTCATAACACCGGAATCATTTGTAATTTTGAGAAAATCATCTCGTTCATCTTGATTATCCAACACAACAGCATTCAACCAGTAATTTGATTTGGCATTCTCTGGCTCCTTAACAAACTGAATATCGTTGTGGGAACCATAATTGAAATAATCCTGTGCTATTCCTCTTTTACTGGCGAGAAACCCGTCAATTTGCTCAAGTTGTGCCACAGCTAAGGCAGCGTTGATATTGGGCATCCTGTAATTGTAGCCTATCATATCGTGCCTATATTCCCATTTATGAGGAATCTTTGCTGTAGTCGTAATATATTTAGCTAATTTAGCCAGCTTCTCATCATTAGTGATAATGAACCCTCCTCCACCGGAAGTGATTGTTTTATTTCCATTAAAACTAAAGACTCCCATAGAGGCAAACGTTCCTGTATGCTTCCCTTGATAGTAGCTCCCAATTGATTCTGCTGCATCTTCAATTACTGCTATCCCATATTCTTCACAAATTTCTACAATTTCATCAATCCTACAGGGATGGCCAAATGTGTGCATTGGTAGGCAAGCAGTTATTTCTTTATTAGAGAGCTTATTTATTGTTCTTTTGTTTACATTATCGTATTTTGCGAACTGCATTAAAAAAGATTTAAGGGCTTCGGGAGATAGTCCTAAAGTGTCCTTATCAACATCGAGGAAGATGGGAGAGGCTCCACAATAGGAGATGGCATTGGCCGTAGCTATGAATGTGAGAGGCTGTGTTATTACTTCAGTATCTCTTTTTACTCCCGACAGCTGCATGGCAATGTGTAATCCTGCTGTTCCATTAACAACAGCTACTGCGTATTTTGAACCAGTATATTTTGCCATGTTTGCTTCTATCTGATCTACGAATTTCCCTACAGAAGAGACAAATGTCGAATCTATACATTCGATCAAGTACTTCTTCTCATTACCCCAGAAACGCGGTTCATGTAGTGGTATAAAGGCATCCGTTTTATAGATACTCCTAATAAAATCTATTAATTTCGTGTATTTATCCATTTATAACTCTATATATCAAAGATTGTAGATTCCAGGCTTGTATTGCCCAAGATTTTCAGGATTTGAAAACCAATCAATCGTTTCCCCTATTCCATCTTTCAGATTGTATTTAAGCTTCCAATTGGTGAGTTTCATTATCTTCTGATTTGAACCGAATAATCTATTAACCTCACTCTTCTCTGGACGTAGTCTTTGTTCATCACATAATATTTTAGCAGTCGGGTTTATCTGATCTACCATCTCCCTGGCTAATTGACCGATAGTTATCT
>JAFGVF010000179.1 GCA_016938155.1 Candidatus Cloacimonadota bacterium | reverse complement strand
TGATAACTCTTTTATCGAGATACTTCCAGTTATTATGGAGGATTCATCTCTTGAGGCTTAAAAATATATCAGATGCCGAAATTGTAAATACTCACATAGATGAAGTTTACAAAACCTTTCGACAGGGATATATAGCTGCAGCTAACAAATACACTGTTACTGAAGTTAAAAGAGTACTTTCCCTATTATACCATTGTGATAAGGATCTAAAATCTCTGAATTCCGATTCCAAAGTTATAATCACAAAGCTGATTTGCGACATTTGCTCCGGATAACCTAATTCTCTGATTTTAAATATTAAAAAAAAGCCCGGTAGATTCCGGGCTTTAGTATTATATACGGTATTAAACCGATTACTTTACAAGTACAGCTTTCCTGGTTGCGGTGAAACCGTTTGCTTCCATCTTGAAGAAATAGATTCCGCTTCCACAGCTTCTACCATTATGGTCAAGACCATTCCAAACAACAGTGTGATTGACTCCTGATGGATATGAACCATTAGCTACTTCGGTAATGAACTCACCCTTTACATTATAAACTTTCACAGTTGCCTGTCCATCTTCTTTAAGACTGAAAGTAATTGATGTTGAGGGATTGAAAGGATTGGGATATATACTCTTCAAAGAATTGAATTTTACGATATCCGGAGTTCCTGGTTCATCTTCATCTTCAACGAGTACAGAAACAGGTCCGTAGAAATTATTGATTCCATCTAAAGAAACACTTTCCAACCAGTAGTAGAAAGTTCCTCCTACCTCAATTTCTGCATCATCAAAACGATAACTGTGAGCGGTAGAGGTATTTTCAGCAGTAATGAGTCCACCGTTTACTAAGTAGGAATCAGCTTCTGATTCTGTTGAAGAGCGATGCACATTGTATCCTGCCAAATTACTTTCCGATTCAACAGTCCATTCCAATCTTACAAACATATTGTCACCCTGAGATGTCATTGCAGTAGCTGCAAAGCTTGTAAGCTCAACGGGAAGGATGGCTTCATCATTTGCAAGTGGTACAATGTTTGGCTCATCAGGTGTTCCCGGTGTACTGGATGCTAAATATACAGTCCAATCAGTGCCTAAAGTAACTCCTGTTGTAAGAGCATCATTCCTTTCATAAACTCTATCAGCAGAGATTGTATTTGAAGAGCTACCCATTCTATCAACAATTGCCTTTGCGTTATTGTCATAAAGTTCGAAGTATTCTGCACCGTTAATTTGAGGTACACCACCGCTATTTGTTCCGTCAACAAAATAGTTACCTACAAATGTCGGATATGTTCCAAGGAAATCAACGAGAGTACCTCTAATTAAAACAACATACTCTCCTGAATGAAGTGTGTAATCATCGGTCATGTTTGTAACAAGATCAGTATTTACAACATCATCGAAAATGGTTGTCTGGGATGAATTGTATTGTAGGATAGACCAACCGCGTAGGTTTACAGGAGTTGTACCGGCATTATAAAGTTCAATATAAGCTGCATTATAGTCAGTAGGATCTGCAACTTCAGAGATTATAACACCTGCAGATTCCGGTCCTACAAGAATGGTGTAAACAGCAGTAGCAATGGCACTTGGAGTATAGTCTGTTTTGTATGCAATTGCTTTAACAGTAGTTGTAGTGCTTACAGAAAATGCAACAGTATATGGTGTTGATAAATCATCAGGGTCACTTCCATCTGTTGTATAATAGATACTTGCCTCAGCTGTATTACATAGAATTTCAACTGATTGAGTGCCTGAATAAGTTCCTGCAACTGGGTCGAAAGTTGGGGTCTCAACTACAGGTAGGGCGGTAGTATAATCATACTCAGAACTCATGGAAGTATTAGTATCATTATCAGTTGCTTCAATCTCAAAATAAACTGTTGTGCCATTTGTTTGGGCAGGGATAACTGCTTCATAAGTGTCCCCGTCAGCTGTCATCTCTTCTTGATTTGGATAAACACCGGTTTCAGTGCCCCAATTAACATAAGCAGAAGAGATTGTCCCGTCTCCATCTGTAATAGTAGCTGTTACAGTTACTGATTCTGATGGTGTTGGTGCGGTTGGAAGGAAATCCACATTTGAAATAACCGGGTACTGAACTTCAGCTGCTGCATATTCAATTGAGAAATCATCAATCATGAATCTCTCACCGGACTTAACAATGGCAATGATAAGCTTCTCACCAGGACCGGGAGTAAGGTCACCTGTGTAGGTATATTGTTGATAAACTTTATCAGCAGAAAACCAAGTGCCCGGTAATGTTTCGATATCGGTATAACTTGAACCACTATCAAGACTGTAGCGTACGGTGAAAGAGATAGCAGGGCTGTTATCCCATCTTGCTAACCACATGCTGAATGCTGACACAGACTCATAACATTCGTAGCTGAAATAATAACTGCCACTTCCCAATCTCCAGGCAAAAGGAGAACTTGGTCTGATATAAGTTGTTTCTCTTACTGCATTGTCCGAAGAGAATACATCATTAGCAGGATCAGAACTATTTGTATAGGTTTTAGCAGTATAACTACCCATAGCTCCACCTGCCCAGTTTCCGTCAGTCTCAAATGTTTCCAGATAAGTATCAGCAAAGAGTACTACACTGAGTAACATAATTGTAAAAATAATCAGAATTTTCTTCATTACTTTCCTCCATTCTTATATATACTTCAAAATCACTTTCTATGCATTTAAAGCATAGTCTAAGTAAGTTAGATTACAAATACTTTTGCATCATAACAATTAGATTTTACTACAGGCATTATGTCAAGCAATTCTCTTTTTACAATTTATTCTAACTTATTCTATATCAGTTCATCCGCATTATCAGTGCGAATTCAACCTTTATTAAATTTGTGTTTAGACAAAGATATCGGTATAAGTGACATTTTTCGCTAATTTGTTTAAAAGCAATTTCAAACGGAATTCCAAATAGGGTAAATTCCAATATTTCAGATTAGTGATATTGAGTAATCCTGTCTCTATCCTAAAAAGGATTGATGCATGCAGTTGTAATCTTCCACTCACCATTTGCATTCAGCTTCCAATTAACCATGAATACTCCCTGAGGGTGGGTAATTGTCCCATCGTCAGCAGTATAATCAACAGAGTATTTTCCTGCATAACCCGCTCTATCGTTAGTTGACCACGCTTGTAATTGCTCTGCTTTCAGATTGGCTACATGTTTGATATTGGGATTAATCCAATCAGCTATCATCTCTTGAGTATTAGTGATAATTATCTTATCATCAAGCAGAACGGCGTTCGGTTCAAACATATTAAAAACAGCGTCACCGTCATGATTATTCCAATTGTTACACCAATCTGCAACAAGAGAATCAATCGGAGCTTGAACGATATTCTTTTCCGGTGATTTCGAACAGGAGATGAGTACGGCGAACACGATAAGCACAAACAACATTTTTTTCATATTATCCTCCATTAACTTTGTAGATGAATTTTCAATGTAAAACCGATATTTCTTTATAGTCAATCCTTTTTTTTATAATTCCTATAACTATAACTCAAAGTAAACTCC
>JAFGVF010000003.1 GCA_016938155.1 Candidatus Cloacimonadota bacterium | reverse complement strand
AATTACCTCTTGGTATTTTCGGTATCGCCACAGGAACTGCGGTGCTCCCCATGTTTTCACAATATGTGGTTGAGAAGAAATGGGAGGAACTGTCTCAAAGTATCCGCTTTGCCCTTTTATCACTGGCAAACCTGATGATACCAATCACAATAATTCTCATCGCTCTCGGTAATGATTTTATCGTCATTCTCTTTAAACGGGGTGAATTTGACGCCATTGCCGTGAACAAGACATTTGTGGCTCTGATGTTCTACAGTCTCGGTTTATTCTTTTTCAGTGTAAATCAGACACTTGTTCCCCTGTTTTATGCTCATAAAGACACGAAAACTCCGGTCAAAATAGCAGCGGGGATGGTAGTTGTAAATATAATCCTTAACTATATACTTATGCAGTTTCTCGGTCATGGCGGGTTGGCACTCTCCACATCTATTACTGCTCTTCTCAACTGCTTGATAATGCTTTTTCTAATCCGAAAAAGATTCCCCTTAATCAACTTCTCAGGGATAGTGATAAATTTAGTTAAAATTACCGGAATAAACAGTTTTCTGCTATTTCTACTGCTTAAAGTATCTGCCCTTTACATTCCTGAGACACTAAGTATGCTTGTAATAAAGAGTATCCTTCTTTCGACAGTAACTTTCATCGCTTACTTCGCTATAGCGATGCTGATAAAAGTAAAATACTCCAATTATGTTCTGAAAAGATTATGGCAAAGATTTCACCCGAATTAGAAACTAAATTACGCCTTCTGCCTTCAAAACCCGGTTGCTACCTCTGGAAAGATGCAAAGGGTAAAATAATCTATGTAGGTAAAGCCCTTAACCTTAAAAACAGGGTTATGTCCTATATTAACGGAAAGGCAAGTGATGGTAAAACAGCGAGACTTGTTTCTAAGATAGCTGATTTGGACTATATAATCACCAATTCCGAAACTGAGGCTTTGGAGTTGGAATCTAATTTAATAAAACAGCACCGTCCCCGCTATAATATTCTCCTTAAAGATGACAAGCAGTATCCTTTCATCAAAGTAACCGTAAAAGAGCCGTTTCCCCGCGTCTTTGTGACCAGAGACTTTGTTCGTGACGGAAACCGATACTTCGGACCTCATACCAATGCCGGTGCTGTGAGACAAACTATGCGTCTTATGGAATGGATATTCCCTATAAGAAGATGTACGAGGGAGATTCCTGTTGATAAAGTTGTGTTCACAAAAGCATGTATAAACTACCAATTAGGAACATGTACAGCTCCCTGCATTGGAAAAATAAGCGTTGCTGATTACAGGAAAACTGTAGAACAGATGATGAAATTTCTGAAAGGAAAACATAATGTCATTATTGATGAATTCAAGGACGAGATGCAGGCTTGTGCAGAAAAGATGGAGTTCGAAAAGGCAGCAGTCCTTAGAGACAAAATAACTGCCCTTCAGAAGGTACAGAATAATCGAACCATGTTTCTGACCGACTTTAAAGACAGGGATGTGATCGGGATATACAAAGAGGAAGATAATGCTGCCGTTGTTGTAATTAAGATGGTGGAGGGCAAGGTTCTGCACAAAGAGACCTATCCCCTCACTCAGGTTGAAGAGAGTAGTTTAGAAGAGATTATGTCCTCTTTTTTGAAACAGTATTATGCCCAAATAGATGAACTACCTCACAGCATCTTGCTCCAGATTGAACCCGATGAGATGGAGTTTTTAAATAAGTGGCTTGGCAATAAGCTGACTTTACCACAGCGGGGTGAAAAGGTACAACTCATCAATGTTGCCAGATTGAATGCCTTCAATTATGTTGAGGAGCAGAAGCTTGCCCACATGAGAAAAGCAAGCCGGACAATTCTGCCCATACAGGAGTTGAAGGAACAATTGAATCTATCCAAATTACCACGAAAGATTGTCTGCATGGATATCTCTACGATACAGGGTACAGATACTGTTTCTTCCGCAGTATATTTCGAGAACGGTAAACCGAAGAAGAGTTTCTATCGTAAATTCATTATGCGAACTGTCGAGGGACAGGATGACTTTGCCTCAATGGCTGAGACAATCGAAAGATTTATAAATGAGACGAAGAAAGAACCGGAGATGACTCCCGATTTGATAGTAATTGATGGAGGCAAAGGACAGCTTAATAAAGCCTATGCTGAATTGCAGAAATTCGCAGATTCAGAGATAAGAATGATTTCTCTGGCAAAAAGGATTGAAGAGATTTATTTGGCAGGTCAACAGGAATCTATACTCCTCCCCCGTTCCTCAAATGCCTTAAGACTGCTTGTTGAGATTCGGGATGAAGCCCATAGATTTGCTATCACCTTCCATCGTCAGAGAAGAAGCAAACGCACAATTAAATCAGAATTAGATGAAATAAAAGGTATTGGCGAAAAGACAAGATTCCTCTTATTGAAAGAGTTTGGCTCCGTGGAGAGAATTAAAAATGCAACTGTAGAAGAACTTGCATCTATTAAAGGAGTTGGCAAAACTCTGGCAGAGGAAATTATCAGTTATTTAAATAAACAAATTTAGCGTGCAGTAAATATTTGACTAATGTGTCATATTATGGCACGAAACAAAGGAGGAAAGATGAATACATCTAAGCTAAAGAAAATCGCAATCAGTGAAAGTGGTTTTATTTTTGATCCATCTACAGGTATCTCTTATAATAGCAATGAGATGGCAATTACGATTATTAATCTCTTGAATAAAGACCGAAGTGAAGAGGAGATTATTGCTAAAATAATGGAAGAATATGAAGTTACGCACGATGCTATCAGAAGGGATTTGGAATACTTTCTGACTCAGCTAAAGAACCTTCATCTGGTAAGTTGATATGAGTATAGATTTATCCAAGCTGGAATGTACAGTTGCAGTAACGGGTTTAAAAACCGGAGACAACCCACAACCCGGGACACCTGTTATTCGTTGTCTGCGTGACGCAGGATTTAAGGGTCGAATTGTAGCTCTGGTTTATGATACACTGGAAGCAGGAATTTTCGTAGAAGATCTGGCAGATGATATTTTTGTTATGCCTTATCCCTCTGGTGGCTCAGAAGTGTTTCTACAAAGACTGGATTATATTTTATCCCAAGTTAAAATTGATGTAATAATCCCGACACTGGATTCTGAAATCATCAACTATATAAGACTCGAGAAAGTGCTTAATGACAGAGGAATAAAGTTCTTTCTCCCGACAGAAGAGCAGTTTCAGGCTCGGGATAAAACGCGTCTGAACCGTATGTTCGATGAACTTGGTATCGGAGTCCCTAAATCTTTCTTTTGTACTGATGCTCAAGAGCTATACAATATCGCAGCAACTATCACTTTCCCATTCTTTATAAAGGGAAAGCTTTATGAAGCATATGAAGTGTATTCGTTAGATGATGCCTTCGATATCTTTGGTAAATTGAAAGCTAAGTGGGGATTGCCGGTAATTGTGCAGCAAAAAGTATATGGTGATGAATTCAATATCGCCCTTGTAGGAGACGGAGAGGGCGGAATGTTGGGAATGATACCTCAGCGAAAGCTAATTATTACTGATAAAGGTAAGGGGTTCGGAGGTGTTGTTGTGGATAATCCTGAGTTAAAAGAGTTTGCTGAAAAAGTTATAAAGACCTTGAAATGGCGAGGACCGGCAGAGCTTGAAGTAATCCAGAATGCAACCGGTGAGATATTTATTATCGAGATTAATCCCCGCTTCCCTGCCTGGATTAGGTTATCAGCCGGAGCAGGGCAGAATCTGCCGGCAATCGATCTAATGATGGCACTCGGGTTACCTGTTGAACCAATGACCGAATATGAAACCGGTACTATCTTTATCAGACACTCAGAGGACATAATATCCCATATCAATAAATTTGGTACTATCTCCAGTCTCAAAGAATTACATAATAAGGAAGTGAAATAATGAAAAAGAAATACAATCCCCCCTTTATAGAGAAAAATGATGTTGGCATGACCAATAAATTCGGATTTACAAGTGTTGTTGATTATCAGGATAAAATAGAGAATGTTTTGATCAGCAGTATAACTGAAGAATACGGTTCTCCCGTAATGATCTTCTCAGAAAATGCCATCAGGAATAAATACAGGGAAATGAAAACTGCCTTGGAAAAGTATTACCCAAATTCAGAAATATCCTGGTCATATAAAACGAACTATTTGCAAGCCATTTGCTCAATATTCCATCAGGAAGGTGCTAAAGCAGAAGTTGTGAGTATAATGGAATATGATATGGCACGAGGTTTGGGACAGAAAGGATCTGATATCATATTCAATGGTCCCGGAAAGAGAAGAGAGGATTTGCTAAAAGCAGTTTCTGAGGGAGCAAGAATTCACATAGACCATTTGGATGAGATTGTTTTACTCGAATCTGTTTCTGAAGAACTTGGAATGATGCCTCAAGTGGCAATAAGAGTCAACATGGACACGGGCGTGTATCCTCAATGGCAGAGATTCGGGTTCAATTACGATAATGGTGAAGCAATGCGAACCTTGCAAAGAATTGTTACCGGAGGGAAACTGAAGATAGTTGGATTACATACTCATATCGGTACATTTATGCTTGAAGCAACAGCTTATTACTATTCCGCAAAGGCATTGTTAGACCTGGCTCAACAGTTGAAAGATAAGTTCGGAATTGTGGTGGAATACATCGATTTAGGTGGTGGCTTTGCATCTCGTAATACTCTGCACAACCAATACACACCGGGTGAATTTGCTTCACCTAACCCTGAGCAGTACTTTGCTTCAATCGGCAGGGCATTTAATGAAGCCCAATTCACAAGAGAAGAACATCCCCGCTTGATAATGGAAACAGGAAGAGTTCTTGTCGCAGAAGCAGGATATTGTGTTGCTTCAGTAATTGGCAAGAAAGACCTTCCTACCGGACAAAGAGCTGTTATTCTTGATGCGGGTGTGAATATGCTGATTACTGCCTGGTGGTATAATCTAAAGATAAAGCCGGCTCAACCCCTCTCTGGTACTTCCAGAAACACTGTTTTCTACGGTCCACTATGTATGAATATCGATGTAATAAAACCGGATAGTGTATTCCCTGATTTACAAAATAATGATAAAGTCGTGATTCATCCTGTGGGTGCATACAATGTTACACAGTGGATGCAATTTATTGAATATAGACCGAATGTTGTACTTATCTCTGAAACAGGAACCGTGGAACTAATAAGAGAACGGGAGTATCTTGATGACATTCAGAGAAGAGAGAGAATTCCGGAACACTTAAGAGTTTAATGAGAATTTATGAAGGTGCATAATAAACTTACAGCGTTTGGAAATGCTATACTGAATTGTTATTCAACCATATTATTCAGTAATGAGAAATATGTCGGCTTATTAATTCTCTTATCGACTATGTTAGAACCAAAGACCGGTTTAACCGGTCTTTTTGGGGCTATTATCGCAATCTTCTTTGCCAGAATATTCCGATTTGATAGTTGGGAAAGTATTTCAGGGATAATGGGTTTCAACAGCCTGCTCGTTTCTCTCGGGTTCGGCTATTTCTATCCCTTTGAGCATTTCAATCCCGTAATCTTTCTACCCCTATTAATTATAACTTCTGTTCTGACATTGTTGACTTATGTAACCCTAAACTCGATAATAATGAGGTACTTCAATTTCCCTTCCATGAGTTTAGCCTTCTCATTCATAGCTATATTCCTTAGTTTCTTCTATCTGAGACTCGGTGGAACCCTTATGGGAGAAACACGGGCTTTGATACTCCAGATAAATCCTGTTCTGCCGAGATATCCGGAACTATATTTCAAGAGCCTTGGGAGTATTTTCTTTCAACCCAACATAATTGCAGGAGTTTTAATCAGTATTGCCTTGCTGTTGACCACAAGAATAGGCTTTGTGTTATCCATCCTCGGGTACTCACTGAGTTATCTTTTCATGACTGTCTTTAATAACTTCCCATCCGGAGAAATTCTGTTTCCGAGTTTAAATCTAATCCTAATTACAATAGCAATCGGAGGTGTATTTTTTATCCCAAGCTGGTCTTCGTATCTACTTGCTGTCATTGCCGCTATAACAGGCTTGATTATTGCTTTCTCTTTTCAGACTATGTTGTATAACTTCTATATCCCGCCTTTTGCCTTTCCATATTGTATAACAGTCTTTATCTTTGTTTATTCAATGCGACTCAGACTACTTAACAGCAGCCCCTATGGAGTAGATTTTGATTCATTTCACCCTGAAGGCAATCTGGAATATTATTATTCCAGAATCGAGAGATTTTATCAGACAGGTACATCTCAGTTCTTTCTGCCTTTTAGCGGAGAATGGACACTGACACAGGGCAACGATGGAGAACATACACATAAACAACAATGGAGATTTGCCTGGGATTTCGAGGTTTACGATAAAGAGGGTAAAGCTTACAAAAATGATGGTATTGTTCCTAACGATTACTATTGTTACGGTAAACCGGCACTTGCATCTGCATCCGGTTATGTCGTAAAAGTCCTTGATGGAATCCCCGATAACCCGATAAACCAAATAAATACAACTGATAACTGGGGTAACTATGTTATCATTCAACATTGGGGCAGTATCTGTACAATGTATGCACATCTGAAATCGGGTAGCATCACTGTCAGACAAGGTGATTATATTGTGAAAGGAACTCGTTTGGGGGCAGTAGGTAACTCCGGAAGAGCAGCGGTGCCTCATCTTCACTTCAATGTACAACTGGGTCCGGAAGCCGGTTCATCCACATTGAAAGCATATTTAGTTAATTACAAAAAATCTTCAGACAGTAGTACATTTAACTTCATACCGTATGGGATTCCTGAAAAAGGAGAAACAATATCTCCTCTACTACCTGAAGCAGTTCTGCAGGATATTTTGCACTTGAAAGTAAGTGATGACAGCACTTTCAGAGTAAATTGCCATGATGGAATAAAGGAGGAGAAATGGGAAGTCGCAGTTGATCTTTTAGGAAATCTAAGTTTAAGTAACAATCTGGGTGCAATGCTTTACTTCTCAGTATATGAAGGAATTTATAATGGATTCAGCTATACAGGAAAAAGAAAATGTGCACTTTATGCTTTTGCAGTTTTACTTTCACGCTTTCCGTATTTAAAGAGCAAAGAGATTCTTTGGCACGATAAACCTCCACTATCAATATTCTTCGAACCATACAAAGAGAAGTCAATTTTATTCCTGAAAGCATTCATGCCAAGATTGATTTCATCACATTCCGAACATAAAGCTGTTGACACTCCTGATGAGATTATTATCAGGTCACAAACTACTTTATTCTTCCTTAATAAGTCTGTTAAGGAGTTTGAAGGAGAGGTTATCATCAACAAAAAGACAGGAGTTCAAAAGATTGAGATGAACTTAAACGGGACAAGATTGATGGAGGTTGAAAGAATAATTTAATGCTGTTCAATTCGCTTGAATTCATTCTTTTTCTACCAATCGTATTGGTTTTGTATTTTCTGACACCTCACAAGGTGAAATGGGGGCTGTTGCTTGCTGTCAGCTTTCTTTTCTACAGTTTCTGGAAACCCGAATATCTGATATTGATAATAACCTCAATCATTGTTGATTATTTCGCTGCAATCAGAATTGAGAAAACGGATAATTTGAAATTAAAAAGATTTTTTCTGACTGTTAGTCTCGTTACTAATCTCGGAATGCTGTTTACTTTCAAATATCTCAAATTCTTTTTAGTGAATCTTGGAGTTGTTATCCCCTCCCTTTATCCGACTCCCGATTCTCCTGTTATGAAAATTCTTTTACCGGTCGGTATATCTTTCTATACTTTTCAAACAATGGGCTACACCATAGATGTTTACAAAGGTAAGCTGAAAGCAGAAAGACATCTTGGTTATTTTGCGTTATATGTTTCCTACTTTCCCCAGTTAGTTGCAGGACCTATTGAAAGGGCTTCTCATTTATTACCACAATTCAAGTCCATAAACCCGATTAAAGCGGAAAACCTGATTATCGGTTTCAGCAGAATTCTCTGGGGTTTCTTTAAAAAGGTTGTTATAGCTGACCGTTTAGCCCTATTTGCCGATGTCATTTTTGCAAACCCGACAGATTACTCCGGTTTCCCTTTAATTGTTGGAATACTGTTTTTTACTTTTCAGATATATTGCGATTTCAGCGGTTACAGCGATATTGCAATAGGAATTGCCAAAGTAATGGGAATTGATATAATTGAGAATTTTAATATCCCTTATTCTTCAGTAAATATTTCTGAGTTCTGGAAAAGATGGCACATATCCCTCTCCTCCTGGTTCAGGGATTATCTTTATTTCCCTTTAGGTGGCAATAAAAAGGGCATTCCAAGAACCTATTTTAATCTACTTCTTGTTTTTACTCTTAGTGGATTCTGGCATGGAGCAAATTGGACTTTTCTAGTCTGGGGAATTTTGCATGGAATTTATCTTATCTTTTACAAAATGACTTCTCACCTGTTTACGAGATTACCGAAACAGATTAGCATTGTTATCACCTTCATAGCCGTTTCATTTGCATGGGTTTTCTTTAGAGCAAAATCTTTGAATGATGCTCTTTATATTATTCGGAATGTTTTTCATTCCATCAATTGGAGAGGTTTTGTACCCGGTCTAACGGGTACTGATCTAATGCTTTCGATTGTTTTTATTGCTTATATGACCGTTATTCACCACAGATTCAATTTTAACCTATCCCGATTAACAGACTTAAAACCTTATCAGCAACTGCTTTTTTTGAGCATCACATTCTGCTTGATTATTTGCTTCGGGATTTTTAACGAAAACAAGTTTCTCTACTTCCAATTCTAATTATGAAAAAGCTAATCTCATACTTACTCGCATTGCTCGGAATAACCATTATTCTTTTAGGGATTTTCACTTTAATTAATAAATTTGTGTTTTTACCGGCAATTTACAATCCGGCTAATTTCAAACTTAAGGAAACAACTTATGTTATGGGGGATTCTCATACTCAATGTGCCATTGACCCTGAAATTCTACCCGATACAATAAACCTCTCAAAGAATAGCGAGAACTACTTCCTGACTTTGATAAAGCTTAGATATTTTTTACAGCACAATAAACCCAAAAGAATCATCCTTAACTTTGCGTATCATAACTTCTCGACTTTATATGACGACGAGATGCTCAAATCAAGAAGAAATGTGATGTTGGACAGATATTATCCCATTATAGAAAATGAAGAGAATATCTTCACCTCAAAGCATGATATTGATTTTCTCTATTCAAAGATGAAATATGATTGGGGACTTCCGATTGATTTCTCAAACAATCTGCACCTTTATCTCTACTTGTTGAAACATAAAGAGCCTGACATTGCAAATTATCCATTTGGTGGATATTATCGATATAACGGTACTTGCAATCTTTCTCAGGAGACGATTAAACATTCTCTGGAAGCACATTACAGTAAGGATGGGAAAAAGGCGGGTGTCTCAGAATTGATGTATGCCTCTGTCATCCAGATATGTAAGCTTTGTTATGAGAATGATATCGAAGTTATTCTTGTAAACACGCCGGTTCATCCAGGTTATTATAAGCAGATACCAAGTATTTTTTTTGAAAATCACAAATATGTTTATGATTATCTACAGAGGAATTTCGGAATTGTATATTATGATTTCTCTCAACTCCCGATTCCTGATGAAGGGTTTGGAGATGGAGATCATCTTAATGCCGTTGGTGCCACTATTTTCACAAATGAACTGGCAAAAGTAATTAAACCGTTGGAGGAATAAATGAAAAGATTTGTTTTAATTTTTCTTGTCATGATAATGGTTATCTCATTATCAGCAGAATCAGCATTAACCCGTTCATACAATTATGAATACAATTATCAATATACTGCCGCAATTGAAGCCATGCAATCTCTGATTGAAGCGTCTCCTAAAGATGTGTTTTATAATCTCCGCCTCGGTTGGCTCTATTCTCTTAACGGTGATTATGCCAATTCGGAAAAATATTACACAACTGCCAATAAACTTGATAAATGTCTGGAAGCTCAAGAAGGTTTATTAAATGTAGCCTATGCAACCGGACAGTGGGAGAAAGTAATATTATTGAGTGATGAAATTATCAAAAAGTATCCTCAAAACACAACAGTTTTGTTTAAGAAAGGATACGCTTTTTTTGCCAAAAAGGAGTGGGATAAAGCAGCTAAGATGTTTAGTACTGTTATAAACATCTACCCTTACAACCTTGATAGCCGTTGTTATCTCCTTGCTTGTCAATTGTATTCAGGCGATATGATGAATGCTAAGAAATCGTATGAATTCATCAAAAGATACTCTCCTACTTGTGCTTACTTAGAGGAATATGAAGCGTCTCTTAAATAGATTGTTAGTTGTAGTTACACTCTTTCTAATTGGTAGCAACAGCTTGTATTCTACCGAAGATACAAATTTGATGCACCAAGCAGAAGGGTATCTTTACGGACACCAGTATATTCTGGCTGAGAAGGCGTTCCGAAATGTCTTGGAAGCAGACCCGACAAATGCAAGGGCAAGAGAAGGGATTGTCCTCTCATATATGGGTAGAAACATGATAAAGGAAGCTTTATCGGAAGCTAAGCAAGCAGCTTCAATTTGTACACCCAACTCAGGATTTTATCGTCTTCTTGGACAGATATATTTTTTAGAAAAAGACTACTACAAAAGCATCGACTACTATCAGAGGGCTTTACTTGCAGGTGATAATAAAGAGTTTGATTATACCGGATTGGGGATAAGCTATTCTTATCTCAATTACTTAAAAACTTCTCGCAATTATCTTAATCAGGCTGTAAAATTAAATAGTACCTCCTTTAATGCCCTTATGGCACTGAAAGCTCTTGATAACTTACCATGGTATTTCTTCTTAAGCAGTGATTATTATCAGGACGAAGAGGACAGTTATTCTATTTCTAACAGTGTTTTCCTGACAAAAAATATTTATACCGGTAGGATTAATTATAAGCATTTTAAGAATGATAAGATTTATCGGGATGCATACAGCCTCGGGATTGGAGTTAAAGATTCTGGCATTAATTCGGGGATTGAGTTTTCTTATCTGAATGGTAACTATGATTTGCTTTACGATTCCTATGGCGGATTGATTAGAATCGAAAAGGAGTTTTTGCACTCTTCAGGGAAAGCAACAGTTGGCTATGCCCTTGCCTATTTCTGGTATGATGTTCTTTCATCAATCCAAAACAGCATCTGGATTCAAAACTCTATTAATCAATTCGATACGCAGATTGAAATTAGCGACATTGCTCAAGATTATGAAGTAAAAGATAAGGATGAGAATAACTATTTGCTTCGTACAACTCTGATTTATCACATTCGGAAGAACATTGATCTAATCGCCTACTCTTCCTGGGGAGCACATGAATTTTACTATTCACCCGCTGGGTATATCATCGATAACTACAAAGAACCGAATTTTAGTTATGGTGGAGCCCTTACATACAAAATCGGTAATTTTGGAATTAAGGGTAGCATTAACAACGATAACAACCAAAACTTAAGCTATATCTTCGGATTCTTTATATATGGGAGTGTTAGAAGTTGATGACTCGAATTCTTCTAATTCTCGTTGCCATCACTCTCCTTATGAGTGGTTGCTTAAGAGAAAGCGACCGTTTCCCTGTAGGGATTGACCCATTTTCACTGAATGAAAGTGATATCCCCGGATATTACATTGATACAGTTATTTCAGAAGAAATGAATTACTATATCCCTTCTCAAAATGACAAATCATATCTCCTTATTGAGAAAGAGATAGTTAAGGAGAATATCCTTATTCGCGGTGACTTCATCTGGTTCGGTACTGTTACCGATTTTACAGAAAGAGACTCAATTTATATCTCAAACCATTACTCTCCGGTTTCAGATACTTATTTTCTCGGTGTATATCGTGATTCTATTCTTATCTACACAGATACCCGTGCTTTTAAAGACTATGTAAAAGTAAACATCCCTTTGGACGGTTCATCTTCAGACCTTAAGAGCATCACCTGGGGTGAGGAGTTACTTGAAGTCAACACTCCTGAAAATATGTCTAATCATGACGACATCTTGACTTTTAACATCCATAAATCATCAGAATTTGAGCTATGTAATGTATCAACAGGTTCCAATAATCTATCATTTAGTTACAATACAGATACTCCAAAGTTCATTCTCTCTGCAGATTTCTGTGGGTATATACCAAGTGGACTGAGTACAACCGAAACAATTGTCCAGATTCAAGCGAATGTCCCTGCGATTAACCTGCAACAATTATTCAATCTCTATAATAACATTTACATTCATCCCTATTCTTTCTCTGCTGATTTTGGTGAGATTTCTTTCGGAGACAGTGTTGCCGTTGTAAAGTATCTTGATTTGGAGCAGGAAGTACCTGATCTGCTTATAATAAACAATGACTCCTCTCCCCAATCCTATAACGAAGAGAGTATGTACTGGGAACAGGATTCAGAATCTTTCACAGTATATCCCAACAAGACAGGAGATTATGTCTTTGTTCAACAGGATGACACGACAGCAATTCATACTATCCCCTTGGATGGAACATTTTCTTCAGTATTTTTGGATGGAGTTTATCTCGATTTAAGCAATGTAAGTTATCAAGATGCTGTTTTAGAATTCTACCTTGATTCGGAACTTGATGATTGGGAAACAAAATTCGGGTCTGATTCATTCAATCTTATCTCTCCCGAAACGATATACCATTTCCGTTTTGTTCATAATTATCACACAGTTTATGAGCTTCCTGAAGGCAGTTATATAGAAGCAGGAATTCCACATGGCTCTAATAATCAATCTCTTTTCTTTCATCAGGATACAGGTTCAAAGTTGTATCTTGACTTCTTAACTGATTCAACAACTTATGATGAAACTCATTACACAGTTTCATCTGATTTGGCTTATTTCGGTTTAAACACAACTTGCGATTATTTCTTTGCTGATTATACACCTGATACATCTGATAAATCCCTAATACTCCCATATACTGAAACATGGATAAATCTTGGCAATCTGACTGTTTTTAACAACAATACTGCCACAGGAATTAATCGCTTGGATATTGCTTTTAATACAGATATCCCTTTTGAAAACTCCCTTTTTACGGGTTCCCCCTATAATCTATCCGGTAGTAACTATCCCATTCAGCTTCAACTATTTCAAGACAGCACTCCTATTGAACTTCTCAATGATGAGGCATATCTTGAAATTGGTATCTCCGAGAACCTTCTGAATATAGCTTCCGATACACCACTCTTTACTGTATCCGAAACTACAGAAAAAGCAACAGTTGATTTAAAGCATTCTGCTGATATTTATGATGAAGAACACTACACATTAACGAATGATTTAGCTTATTTCGGTATCAATTCAAGCTCTACAGTATTCTTTAGTGATTATTCTTTGAGCTCATCCATGATTGCGTTTAATCTACCCCGACCTTTGAATGAAATCGAGTCAAGTGCTTTCACTTTTATTAATACCGACCATATCGGCTGCGATAGAATCAACATATTCCCGGAACCAGATACTGATTTTATAAGTGATTTCTTTCAAGGAAATCCATATTCCGTGTTGAATCCCCGTGAAATCTTCAGAGTTGATATTTTCAATTTCGGTTCCTTTGTTTCTGAACTCCAAACTGATGAATATTTTATTCTTGAAATTCCTTATAATACTTCAATTTATGATAACTCTGTTGTGTTTGATGTGCAGAGAACCATAAACACAAACAGCATCTTTTATTCGGAATACAGCTCTAAGAGCGGAAATCAAAAAAGTTATCAATTTGCTGATGATTTCCTGCAAATTCCAATAACCCGTAGTAGTACCCATATGCTGACCGAATTACTTCCTCAGCAGGCAAATTGCACATTCCCTTTGCTTGTCCCGGATACAAAACTCATAACAAACGGTGTCTCCTGCTTCTCGATTATCCCTGCCTACCTTGCAAGCGCATTTGCCAATAACCTATTCCTGCATCTTAATACTTCCTCTGCCCTACCCAATGAGATTTCACCTGTTATCAATCAATACGATATGATAGTGACTTCGGCTGTCTATGATGTAACTCTAACCGATAATGGAAACACTATTCTGGATTCGCTTTTGGAAGATATTAATCCGGTTCTTGAATTTGATAGCGATTCGTCATCTGATTATGTAGCTTTCTTTGATCCCGATTCTCGGAACAGATTATATACCTACCCTTTAGGGACAGATTTAGATGGTTATCATTTTACACTGTCAGATATTAGGGCTTCGATTACAGGACATAATGCCGGCTATTATTTCTCGTTTCAAGATAACGACCCGAGTTCAGTAAGTAATTTCACACTCGCCTCATTAGCAGAAGATGTAAATGTCTCTTTGTATCAGCATCAATTCATGCTACCAGCCTACTATCTTCCTTTCTACTTCTCGGTTGGGAACAGTGTGCGACTTACGGAAAATGTGAACATAACCGGTTACAATCCCATCACAGCTTTAAGACTTGACTTTCTCAATAATAACAACCAACAGATTGATACAAGCTTCATTTTTGATTATATTAATGATGAGAATCCTCTTCTTTATATGGCATTTCCCTCTCAATTTGTCGGGACACCACTGCATCTTTATTTCAGGGATTTTCAAGGCGTTACGACTGAGTTCAACTTTGTT
>JAFGVF010000013.1 GCA_016938155.1 Candidatus Cloacimonadota bacterium | reverse complement strand
TGAGAGTTTTCTTCATATTAAAACACACTTATTTTCAGGTATCGTTTGGGATTTTGTTTTATATCTTTGAGTAGGGAGTCAGCTTCACTCACAGTATTCCTGAGTGAGATGTATAACTCATCATCGGCAAGGAGTTTTCCGGCTGTTCCTGTGCCTGAATTCACCATCGCCGTTATTTGTTGAAACTCACTGATACTTGCTTTTAAATCATTCAATGTCTCCTCAGCATCCTTAATAACTCTTGGAATCGTAGCTAATGTCTGGTCAATATTCTCGACATTCTGCGATAAAAGGAAATTGATTTTGTTGATGCTTGAGCTGAAATTATTAATAGACAGGATTAAGGTTTCTTTATTGTCTCTGACAATGCTATTTGTTTCTATCATCAGTTTATTGGCATTTTGGGCGGTTTCTTCCAGATTCTGAATCATACCTTCATCTTTGTTCAATCTCCAAAGCAGTTGCTCGAAATCTGTCAATAAAGTTGATGCTTGATTAACAACGGCAAATAAACCCGGCTCCACTTCACCTGAGAGAGTATTGGTTATATCAAGAGGTTTGCCTGAATTCCCCGGAATAATCTCAAGCAGATGTCCACCCATCATGCTCTTCTCTTTTATTAGAAACTTAGTATCCAGTGGCAACTCACTTTTTAGCTCAACCAAGCATTTAACTGATACGCCTTTCTCTGAAAGTTTAACCTCCTCCACCAGTCCCTTTGCTATACCTCGTAAATATACTGAATCACCCGGTTCAAGCCTCGCAGCATCGGCAAAGGAGATAGTTAAAGGTTTCATCCGACTTTTCTTGATACTGTTAGTTAACCAAGCATATCCTGCTATCAAGATAAAGAATGCCAAAAGTAGTATTAGTCCGACTCTTGCTTCAGTGCTTTTTTTGTTTTTGTGGAATTCAGTCATAATACCTCAAGTTTTTAGTTTTTTCTTTTCGGCTGCGGGGAAGAGGACATTGTTAAGTATTAATCTATATCCGGGAGAGTTCTTATGTAGGTCGAGAACTGTCTCGGGATCACCAATCTTATGCTGATAATCTTCAGGGTCATGACCTCCGTAAAAAGTGAAAGTACCTTTACCGAGATTACCATGCAGATACTTTACTTCATCTGCACCGGGAACCTCTGCCAAAAGGATGACACTATCCTTCACTCTGTTCTTGTGGAAGGAAGTGGTCTGACCTAAAAAGCCGTTAATCATATTAACATGGCTCTGAGTCAGCATAGTCGGAACAGGATCGTATTTGGCAGAAAAAGAAAACAGTTGAAAGTAATCGGCTTCTGCTCCTCTGAGTTTTGCATAATCACTTGCATCAATGTCAGAGAATTCATATTCAATCGGATTGGTGGTAAGATTGAAGTTCACAAATGCAAATGTGTTCTCATAACTCAACTTCCTTTTGTAATCTGGGTCATAAGGGTCACCGTCTATCTCAGGAGGTACTATGTCAACTTTCAAGGCAGACAGGGCAATATCAATTGTATCTGTAGCTGCACACATTGCAAAAAGAAAGCCACCGTTTACAACAAACTCCTTTATTTTCAGGGCAACAGCATGCTTTAATTGCCAAACTTTATCATATCCGTGTTTACTTGCCATTGCTTCGTTGATTGAGACAGTTGTTTTATACCATTCAGCAGTTCGATATGAACCGAAAAACTTTCCGTATTGTCCTGTGAAATCTTCATGATGCAGATGTATCCAATCATATTCACTGAGTTGTCCACTCAATACTTCATCATCCCAAACAACCTGAAATGGGATTTCGGCATAGGTCAAGGCAAGGGTAACGGCATCGTCCCATGGTTGGAAGTTTGGAGGAGCATAAACAGCAATTGTGGGTTCTTTTTCAAGCAGAACAGCCTCCATGTTATTCTCTTGTACAACTTTCAATAATTCTGCTGTTTCAGAGGAGGATATTCTCTCATAACTAACTCCGGCGATATTACATCTTGCTATCAGATAATCATATTCCGGCATCAAAAAAGAACCGCCTCTATAGTTCAGAAGCCATTGAACTTCATTAGTTTGAGATAAACTGTAAAATGCTACACCATACGCTTTAAGGTGATTTGTTTGAACTTCATCCATCGGGATTAATATATCTGCAAAGGCGAAAGTGATTACACTTACCAGAAGTGAAGCCAATATTAATCGTTTTAACATCATTTCCATTATTCTACAAATTCCTCCAGAATACTGTTGGATACAAACCAGAAACCTCTTTTCAGTTTAATTCTGCCGTTATTTTTCGTCAAATACTTATCCATCTTTCTCAATTGTTGACTGTATATTTTCTCAAAATCATGACCGAAAAGCTCATAGAAGTCTCTTAACTTTATTCCTTGAGCAGTTCGAAGGCTCATGATGATAAATTCGCTTTGAAGAGCTTTTTTAGAAAGTATCTCTCGACCGGGAAACTGCTGACCTTTAACGACTACCTTGAAATACTCTTGAATATCGGGTGGGTTCATATAGTGAATATTGCCTACTAACCCGCTTGCAGACGCACCTGCACCCAAATAATCAGCTAAACGCCAATAGGCGGTGTTATGTTTTGATTCAAGCCTTGATTTTGCAAAATTAGAAATCTCATAATGTTTATATCCGTTTTTTCTGAGCATTCGTGATATCAGATAATACATTTCATGCACATCTTCATCAGTACCGATATTTCCTATTTCAGTGGCTAAAGGAACATCATCTTCCAGAGACAGGCAATAAGTTGAGATATGTTCAGGATTTAGGCGAATCATTTCCTCCACATCCTTCGCAACATCGTCCAAATTTTGCCCCGGAGTCCCGTATATAAGGTCTAAAGATATGTTATTGTAATTGGTCTTTCTTAGTAATTTGTAAGCCTCTCTCACAACTTCTGAAGTGTGAGTTCTGCCAAGAAAGGTCAAGACATCGTCGTTAAAGCTCTGTACTCCCATACTTATTCGGTTCACATCAGTTTCTTTAAGTTTCCATAGATATTCCTGAGTGATTGTTGAGGGATTAACTTCAATTGTTATCTCCTGTTTAGAAGGCTTAGGAAATAAATTAATCATCACTTGAAGTAAATCAGGAGAAAGCAGGGATGGAGTTCCTCCTCCGAAGTAGATAGTTTCAGGCACGATGCTGTATAATTGATTAAATCTCTCTAATTCCATCATTAGATGTCCGGCATATTCTTCCACTGATTCAAAGTTGTAGGGTACAGAATAAAAAGAACAATAACCGCACTTCTTAAGACAATATGGAAAGTGAATATACAGATGCTTGATTATCTGATTAGCTTGAATACTCTGTCCCATCGCTTGATGTTTTTAACCGGCAGATTCCTGCTATATTGAGGATTTCTGTTTCTATATTCAACGCGATTTATATCCTCTCCTTCGGAGAAGAAAATAAACGCAGGTGTTCCTGTTATGGATTCTCTATCCAAGAATCCCCAATATCTGCTGTCGGCACTATAATCTCGATTGTCACCCATAACGAAGTATTTCCCTTCAGGAACCTTAATCTTTTCAAAGTTATCAAAATTAAAAGTATGAAGGGAGCCATCAGCCCATTCTTCGGTACGGTTGTAGTTTTGACGGAATTGTTCCGGTAGATAATAACTCTCAGTATGAGGAGAATATGGCTGGTCATTTACATATACGGTTTTGTCCCGCATTTCAACTTCATCCCCAGGTAGCCCGATAACTCTTTTTACAACATTTCTGGGAGCATAATATGTAATCCCGAATAAAGTCCAGGCAGGCAGGTCAATAAAAGCACCCTCGTTAATATATAGGGGAGGATAGAGTGGTTTTAACTTGTCCGCATATTTGGATATAGGGTTCTGAGTATCTTTTAAATCTCTCGGATTAGGAGGATCTACAGGATAACGGAAAGTTACTATATCGCCACGCTTGGGGTCAGTAAAAAAGAATTTAACTTTATTAGCTACTAAATAATCACCAATTAAAAGAGTTTTCACCATTGATTCGGAAGGAATTTTAAAATTCTGAAAGGTATAATTTCTGATAATCATTGCTACTACAAAGGCGAATAATAGAGCTTCCACCCAATC
>JAFGVF010000178.1 GCA_016938155.1 Candidatus Cloacimonadota bacterium | reverse complement strand
TATCAATTTCGCAAACATGGTAGTTAATCCGAATGGATCTATCCCGGCATTCACAACGATTGAAGAAGCATATATGAGATTGATGCTTTATACCGACTCAAGTGCATTCACACAACCACTTGCAGCTAAGATAAATATCGTTGCAGGAGACTATAGTACATATTTATTCTCTCAAGAAAATGTCTCGACAAATCCGGACCTTTCTATTGAGTTTAAAGGAATTGGAGAAGTCAATATTGAGTTCTCAGAACCATTTGAATTGGTAAATACAGACCTAATCCTAAACAACTTGAACTTTACACAAGATGAAAATTCAATAGTAGTTGGCTATATCGAAGATTCAAACATAACAATCAGGGATTGTGAGTTTGAAGGTTATGGCTCATCGACAACACCTTATGAAAATACATCTGGTGGTGCAATTAGATTCCTTAATGACTCAACAAATCCTTCAACCGGTACATGCAACTTTGTTATTGAAAACTGTAACTTCGATGGTCTCTGTGTAAATTATGGAGGAACACTTGTTGTCCCTGAGACAGATAGTCCATTAAAAGATGGATTAGGTGGGGCAATAGCAATTGATGCTCGGAGTACAAATGGTTTTGAGCTAAACCTTGAGATTAATGATTGTACTTTCACAGATAATTCAGCAAATGGAGGGGCTGCGTTAGCTCTTCTCGGTCTTAAAGATATAATAGTTTCAGGTTGTACATTTGACGCTAACATTTTGAATGCTCCTGCACTTCAATATTCATACAATTATACCAGTGATGGTGCAATTTGTTTGTTTATTGATAATGATATTATTGATTTCAATCATAATCTTGTTGTTGAAAATACAAATATTGATGGAACAACTACACAACATAGTAACGACTACATGATTTATTCATACCAAACTTCAACTCATAATGTGACTGATGTAATGAATATGATTAACAATACATTCTATCACAATAATAGATTGAGAGGCACTAAGTGGGATGGTGATGAGATAAATTATCTTAACAATATCTTCTCCAATAATATACAGACAATTACTACTTCTGATGAAATAGCACTATTAAGCATTCCGAGTGAGAGTAGTGCAACGATAAGAGTATCAAATAATCTGTATTACAATACTCCTGTCCAAACTACTTCTCCGTATTTATGTAATTATAGTAGTACTATTAATTCTGAAGAGGATTTTACTGAATATCCCCCCAATTTAGATGCAAACTATGTACCTATCTGGGATGCAACAACAAAATCAGTATGTATCAATAATGGTACTCCTGATTTGGATGAAGATGGAATCAGCTGGTTAACCGATGCAGACGACAAAGATGAAGCTGGAACACAGATGGATATTGGGGCTAAAACTTATCTGAACAATATTAAGCAGAATATCTTTACGCTTGATAATGATGAAGTTAAGTATTTCTCAGTTCCGGCTGTGTTTAATCCTGCCAGTACAACTCATTCTTTTAATACATGGGATAATGTCTTTAATGAATTCTATGATAATGACTTAATCAATCATTATGATTTTGAACAAATAAAATGGAAATGGAATGGAAACAACGTCCTTATTTACCCATCTGGCTCATATTCATCATACAGAATATGTAGTCAATATGGCTATAAGATTAAATATGATGAAACTGCTACAAGTTTCACTCTGCCTTTTGAGTATGACGGATTCCTGCCAGGTAATTCATTAAACGCAGGGATGTATCTCTCAGATTTGAGCAGATATACTACTAAGTTATATATTCTGGAACCAGAAGCGAATGAGCCTAACTGCTCGCAGAGTGGAACTACAGGTGTCTGGGAAAGAGAGATTTATCTTGGCTATTACCTTGAAGGTAGTTTGAATCCCTTTGATGCTCTACGACCAATTATAGATGACATTACTGCTATCTATGCTGAAGACTGGGGAATGTCCCGACTTCCAATTGTGGATTACGAGTATCAGACTGGAGATGAGCCTCACGATGCCTACACGGATAACTGGTTGGGATTTAATGAAAGTGATGGGAATATTGCGATTAATTACGGTGATATGGTCGTAGTTAAGTATATTGGCACATCAAATGCTGAGTTCCCATGGGGAGGTCTAAATCCTAATCCTCCATATACTGATCAATATAAGAGACCGATGGCAACTCACTTTGATTATGAAGAGCAACTGGATTATCTGCCTATTTTCGTAGAAATTGATATGGACGAATATGAAGATGGAGAAAAACCGGTTGAGGTTGCAGTATTTGTTGATGGTACCTGTAAAGGGGCTGCTGTTATTGAAGAAAAGAATGTACAGCTAAATGCTTATGTTTTGACAGACTCAACTGCTGCAGTTAATGATGTAACCTTCCAGTTCTGGTTCCCGTCAAAAGGTGCATCAAAAACGGTACAACAGTATCAGGTTTATAATCCCAAGAACGGTAAATTTGAAGACAGCATTGCAAATATCATTGATTTTGCCGATTTCTTAAAGGTTTCCATAAGTAGCAAGGACATGAATGCGGGAGTAGAGATACCAAGAGTAACAGCTTTAAATGGTAACTTCCCAAATCCTTTCAATCCAACTACAACCATTATGTTTGATGTCGCAAAGGATGGCAACACTAAACTTGAAATATTCAATATCAGGGGACAGAAGGTTAAAACTCTTGTAAATGAAGAAATTACAGCAGGTAGTTATAATATCCAGTGGCATGGAGATGACGACAATAATAAATCATTAGCCTCCGGAGTTTATTTCTCACGCTTAACTACATCAGGAAAAGCATTGACAAAGAAAATGCTCCTGTTAAAATAATCATAATACAGTGTACGGGGAAGGGAAACCTTCCCCTATCTTTTATATAGTGTAGATTTCGACCGGTTTATCACAAAAGATTTTTTTAACGAGAGGAACCTAATGAGAACCAATGTTATTATTCTAATGCTTTTATTAACCACATTCCATCTATTC
>JAFGVF010000177.1 GCA_016938155.1 Candidatus Cloacimonadota bacterium | reverse complement strand
GCAATATTCCCACTGCTCTGTCACTGTCCACTCACTGCCAACCCACTGTTTCAGTGGGTGCACAGTGGGAAAGCAGTGACTGAACAGTGAGAAAACAGTGGGGAGTTGAACAGCGGGATAAAAGAGCATGACTACACCACAAAAATGGCGAAACTCCGCATTATTTCCACTGTAGATTGTTTTTTACGAAAAGTGGTAATATCCATTCACCCGAACCATGGTGAAAGCATTGTGTTTGGGTCAGAGAAACAGCAACAACCTAATGTAAAAAATTTTAGCTCAGAAGGATTGCATAAGAACAATAAAAGTTTAACAAATCCAATGATAGTCATATACTCAATATTTTTACAGAAAACCATGAGAAACTGAATTCAAATCATTTTGTTGACAAGTTATCGTTACAAGCTAAATTGACAATGATTGATGCTGTATATGAATCATAACTGAACTTTATATAAAAATAAATTTTGTTGCACTATTGAGAAAGCTTGTTATAATATATGTGTTGCTGAAGATATTATCGTTCGAGGTAATAATTTGCAGTAATTATTTACAAAGAATGTATTGTTATAGAGACAGCTTAGAAAAAATAAAGAAAAAGGCTAATAGGAGGCAAAAATGAAATACTCAGTTGAGGACTTTCTGAAACTTACCAACCGGATGCAGAAGATACTTTATGAGCGCGATAATCTTCATAAGACAACCATGAATATCGGTAAGATGGAATGCAACATGCTGCAGTACTTGTTTACACAAAATAAGCCGGTTAACATGAACCAGCTTGCAAAGGCACTCAATGTATCCCACAGCAGGGTAACCAGAATTATGGACAACCTTGTGTTGAAAGGTTATGCGTTAAGAAAGCATTCAGAAGAAGACAGACGCCGTTGGTTTGCTGTTGTAACTGATACAGGAATCAGCCTGGCATCTGAATGCAGTAAGAAAATATTCTCACAGCAACGCAAAGTCTATGACAATATCGAAGAAGGAAAGCGTGACGAGCTTTACGAAAACCTTGATATGTTCATCAAGACCTACGAGAAGATACTTGGGAAAAAGTAGTAATGGATACAAAACTCACTTGGAAAGGAGACTTCAAATTTGAGTCTCAGATAGGTGACCACACTCTTGTAATAGATTCCAATAAGCCCGGGCAACCGGGCATTGGACCCTCACCGAAGCGATTATTGCTAACCGCCCTCGGAGGTTGTACAGGAATGGATGTGGTCTATATCCTGAAAAATTACGGATTCGAAGATTTTGAGTTTGAATTAGAGATAGATGCAGGTCAAACCGATAAGCATCCTAAGATATATAAAGACATAACCATCAAGTATATCTTCAAAGGAAAGGATTTAAGTACTTACAAGTTGAAACGAGCCGTCGAACTCTCAACAACTCAATACTGCGGAGTATCGGCTATGCTGAAAGCAAGTGCCGACATAACATACGAAATATATCTAAATGGAGAAAAAATTGAATAGATTGCGTGTTTTATTAATACTTCTGTTTATCGGAAGTTTAGTCGCTAATATCGGTTGCGTCAAAGCTGAGCAACCTGCAAAAGCTGTGACAGAAAAATCAAATGAGTTAACATTACAATGGTCGGAAGATTTCAATGCTGTTCAAGAAGCAGCAAAAGAGAAGAATCTCCCAATATTAATAAATTTTACCGGTTCAGACTGGTGCGGTTGGTGTATCAAATTGGGAACTGAAGTATTCAATACTAAAGAGTTCATCGCTTATGCAGATACATCATTCGTTCTGTTCAAAGCTGATTTCCCTAAGAGCATCCCGCAGAGTCAGGAGCTTAAGCAGCAAAACGAAGGTTTAATGAGAAAATATGGGGTGAGAGGATTCCCAACCATAATCATATTGGCACCTGATGGAACTCTCATAGCTCAAACAGGTTATCAAGCCGGTGGACCAATCAAATATATCGAGAGTCTTGAAGGAATACTTAAAGAAAAGAAATAATTGATTAATTTTACTTGACGGACTAACCCCGGTTCAGAATTGTGCTATTACATTGTCGCGAGGTGGAGCAGTCAGGTAGCTCGTCGGGCTCATAACCCGAAGGCCGGAGGTTCAAATCCTCCCCTCGCTACCAATGGCGGCGTAGCTCAGTTGGTTAGAGCATCGGAATCATAATCCGAGTGTCCGGGGTTCAAGTCCCTGCGCCGCTACCAATCTTTTTCATACTGCTTATCCAAAGATAAGCATATTTTATATCTGGAAATGTGCGCCAGTAGCTCAGTTGGATAGAGCAACGGCCTTCTAAGCCGTGGGTCAGGGGTTCGAATCCCTTCTGGCGTGCCATTATGGTGGCTGTAGCTCAGTTGGCAGAGTACTTGATTGTGGCTCAAGTTGTCGTGGGTTCAAGTCCCATCAGCCACCCCATTTATAATATGAAATTTTCTTCAGTGAATACACTATTCTCAAACAAGTCGAACAGTATGCAAATTACATTGTTTCCTTAGCAAGACACTATACCTGCTTAGTTTATAATTGCTGGGAATCCGGATTCGAAACTACACTGGAATCAGTAATAATCAGGGTGTGATTATAGTAAGCCCTTTCTTCGTCGAATCCATAGTTCAATACTGAAAGAAAGAAGGAATAACACAAGTAGCCATCTCTTACGGTAGAGAGGGATTTCAATGTTCCGCGTCCCTGATTCAGGCTTCACCTTTTCTAACTCTAAGCTTGAAATTGTTTGTTCAGTCAACTCCTTGCCCCCGGAAATTGAAGCTATATACTTGAGATTCTCATTGTTAATCCCGATATTTGCATCCTCTAATCCGCTCTCTATAACCAGGAATTTAAACTCAGAATAAATGTTATCATCAATATCCTTTACCGAAGCAGTAAACTCACCTACAGGTATTCCACTTGCTTCAATTCTGTAGCTGTTACCGTCAAACTCCATGAAATCCTGAAACTGTTTCTTCCCTTTCGCATTGAGAATAGTAACTTCGGGCTGCAAATCTCTAATCAGCTCCATTTTCTCATCGTATGCCTTTAGAAACAACTTGATGATATCTCCCTGTTTATACCCACTTCTATCACTGTAAAAAGCAACTCTATCCTCAGTGGAATTACTCAGCCAATTGCAAAGAGAAACGATAAAATTTCTATACCCGTTAGAACTGCTCCATAACTGCCATTTCCAAAGATTAAGCATCCCCAGATGAAGGAAACTACCTTTACCGCTTTTTTTCAAGGCAATCGCTGGAGAAACCTCTTTATTGTTGAAATGCGAGAGAGGTGTAGAACCTGAGTTAAACTTATAATACTTATAAGATACAGGCGGTATATTCTCTACTTCGTTTTTCAGGAAATCAAATGATCTGAACTCAGACATCTGAGAGCCATAACTGAAGGTTCCTTCAAAAGTGCGACCGATATTGGCAATTGACATGGGAGTAATTAAATCTAATCCAAACACCGGCATGCCTATCAATAAAATACCTTTTCCACTCATTAGCTTATCTGTTATTGCTTCGATATCCTTACTATTGAGCTGTAAGTAACCGTTATTTATGAGTACCAGCAGTGAGTAATCTATAGCATTTAGATTATCTTTAAGAAGCTTGCTCCCGGAATAAAGCTGCCTGTTCTTTGCCTGGATGATAGTAGTTTCCAATCTGGAATTATTTCTTAAGGCATCATTTACGAATTTGGTTTCCCAATTAACGACATCAGTAATTACCAGAACCGGTTCTTTAGCATCACGAACCCTAACAACAACCGTTTCCAGATTATTGACAATTATTGATTCGGGAGTGTCCTTCATTATAATCTCAAACTTAACCTGTTTCAATCCTAAATCTTTGAATGTGTATGAATATTCAATTT
>JAFGVF010000176.1 GCA_016938155.1 Candidatus Cloacimonadota bacterium | reverse complement strand
TATTTGAATGTTAATCCCAGTCTGGCACTCGAGGCAGTTACTGTGAATGAAGCAAACGGTAACGGTTTTATCGAACCCGGTGAGTTTATTGACCTGAACTTCACAATCAGCAATTCGGGGTTGATGGATGCTGAGAATGTTGTCGCCAATCTCACTTCCAATGATGCGAATATTGGCATCACAATTGGAACAAGCAGTTATGAAATTGTTCCCGGAAGTGATGGAACAGCCGTTAATACTACTCCTTTCATGGCGATGATTTCCCCCGTAGCTCCGAATGGTTCCGTAATACCTTTAACTCTGACACTTGCTACTGAAGATGATACCTGGGTTATAAACACTTCCATAACAGTTACTACTCCGTACATCGGATATAGTAATGCATTTATTTGTGATTATGAGACCGGAAACGGGAATGGAATTCCAAACTTGAATGAATCATCCGTTCTCATTATCAATATCGAAAATCCGGGGCTGATGCCGATTATGAATGTGCAAACCTCTCTCACTTGCAATAACCCGAATGTTACGATTAGTGGCATTAATCAGAATCTGCCTTTCATTCCAACTCTAAGCTCCAATCAGGCTGTATTCTCGGTACATATTGACGCCACTGTGCCGAATAATACTAATCTTGTGTTTACATTCCACGCTCAGGGAACAGGAACTCAGTTAATGACTGAAACTATCGATATGACTGTAGGCTCAATCGGAACACTGACTGTCGCTGGAGTTATCAACGGGAATGTTTCCGTGGATACGGGAGCGGTTGATTTGGAAAACATAGTCGTTTCCACAGGTGATTTTACCTGTTTACCGGCAGATACGGGTGTTTATAAGCTATATGCTCCGGCGGGTGCTTATACCGTAACCGGTTCTCTGGAACACTATGCAGCTGATTTCCAGAATAATGTGATCATCTCTCAAGCTGTTCACATCAATAATGATGTCAATCTGACCTTAGAATATCTTGCTGAGGCAACAGGACTTGCCGGCTCATTTGATGCCCGTGAGTTGACCTTGATCTGGACTGCTCCGGACTCTGATTTTGATGTTAACGGCTATAATGTATATCGCAAGATCAATAACGGACAATATGTAATGCTGGGGTACACTGAAACTGAAAGCTATATCGACAATATAGTCGAAGACGGGGAATACTTCTATTATGTAGTAACTGAATATTATGAAGGTATCAGTATCCCGTCTGTTGAGTTTGTGTTCGACACTGCCGTTGAAATCGAGGAGGATGTTAACCCTCTCGTGACTGAACTCTTGGGGAACTACCCGAACCCATTCAACCCGACAACCAATATTGCCTATTCTCTTGCAGTCACCGGTAATGTCAAAATCGACATCTACAATATCCGCGGACAACATGTTGTCACCCTTACTGACGAAGTTCAGTCTGCCGGTAAGCATGTAATCCAATGGAACGGTAAAGATGCCAACAACAACGACTGTGCAACCGGACTTTATATGTATCGCTTCCAGACAAAGGGTGTGAATACTATCAAGAAGGCAATGCTTCTGAAATAGAAAAAACCCGAGAATATAAAAAGCCCGAGAAATCGGGCTTTTTTAAATCACGAATTACAAATTACGAATTATGATTAGAGAGCAAGAGAAGCTGGTCTGTTCCTATGCATAGAAGGAGAAGATATATAAAGAAAACAAGAATTGCCAATTCTCTGAAATTGATTAATATATCACAACAGAAAACTTCAGGCACGGCAGTAGATAAAATAATCTATTGACAACTTTCGTAGATAGTAGTGATTTGAATTCGTGCCGAAGTGGTGAAATTGGTAGACGCAGTGGACTCAAAATCCTCCGAACATTAGTTCGTGCCGGTTCGATTCCGGCCTTCGGCACCAGTTCCGATTATGGAAAAAATAAGGAGTAGCTTATAATAACTTTGTTAAGGCACTAATGCTAGTAGTTCTGAATTTACATCAATTTTTCTTATATTTACAAAATGAAAACCATAGGGGTTAAATTAGTATGAAAAACAAGAACTTAGTTAAGCTGCTTCTGATAATGGCAATAGCAATTATCCCGATGTTTGCACATGCAACATCTCAAGCAGGCGTATTATTCCTTTTAATAGAACCGGGCTCAAGAGCCAATGGAATGGCAGAAGCCTATGTAGCAAAAGCAGATGATCCTTATTCAGGATGGTGGAATCCGGGGGCAATGGCATTCAATCGTAAAAATCAAATCGGTGCAATGCATGTTAATTGGTTCCAGGATGCCGGTATTGACGACCTTTTCTATGAGTACCTTGGTTGGAATAACTACTACGAAGGTATTGGTAATTTGGGTTTCCATATCATTTATCTGACCTATGGAAAAATGGACAGAACCTCTGAAGACGGTGAAAATTTAGGCACATTTAACAGTTATGAAGTTGCTCCTACCTTTTCCTATGCCACAGAAATATCACCCAATATCGGTGTTGGAGTGAATTTTAAAGTCGTCCTCAGTGACTTAGCTCCAGAAGGTACCGGTCATACCGATACCAGAGGCAGAGGAATGAGCTTTGCATTTGATTTAGGTATGAAATACAAAAACATCTTCTCTGTAAATCGACTCGATTGGGGAGTAAATCTCCAGAATATCGGTCCCGATATTACTTATGTTGATGATGAACAAAGTGATCCTCTTCCTATGAACCTTAGAACAGGTTTATCCTACAGACCTCTTGATGACCAATACAACCTTTTCACAATTAATGCTGATATGAGTAAAATTCTTGCTAATGACGATTTTGTACTCGCAAGATTAGGTACAGCATGGGTTGATGATCCTTCAGATCAGGAAATCGATGAAACGATTTTCAGTGTTGGTATGGAATATGTCTATATTGATATGATCTCCTTACGAGGCGGATATTATTATGACAAACTCGGTTCTGTGATAGGACCCTCTTTTGGTGCAGGTTTAAAATACAAGTTCAATAACAAATACCTTGTTTTCTTTGACTTTGCCATGAAACAAGCCGGTGAATTGACAAGCTATAATAAAACCTTCTCCCTCGGTTTAGAATTCTAAGAAGAAAGAAAGTATGATACGCAAATCAATAGTATTGCTGCTGGCAGTACTAATCCTTCAGACGCTTTCTGCTGAGAAGATGTTCATACAAAAAGCCAATGCTCCTTATGACAGGGAAGTAAGATTAAAGCACCCTGCCCAGGATATCTTCGATGCCCGTCAGCTTAAAAGCGATAAGAAGAGGATTGATCCGTCGAATAACAAACTGATAGTCATTATGGTTGATTTTCAGGAAGAAGTTATTGACGATGCATCAACCACTGGAAACGGTAAGTTTGAAACTGTCCCGAATCCCGATTATCCGATAACAATCGGCTCTCCGCCTCATGATATGGAGTACTACACTCAGATGATGGAGAGCTTACGCTATTACTATGCTGCAGCGAGCTATGGTCTTTTTGACTTGGATTATGACATTTGGCCCAAAGACAGACCAGCTTATACTCTTTCTAACCCCATGAGTTATTACAGCCCCCCTAATGTAGGTTCTGATTTATTCGTTGAACGGTTGGAAGAGTTTTTTAAAGAAGCATGGGAAACGGCAGATGCCATAGACCCCGAGATTGACTTCTCACAGTATGGTCACTTTATGATTCTACATGCAGGCTCTGACTGGCAACATGATACGCTGGGTGATACTCCCTCCGATATGCCGTCACTGTTCATAAAAATAGCAACCGGAAAGGAAGCTGTTGTTGATAACGGGGCAGTTCTGATTACACATTCATGCAATGTCCCCGAGACGATTTCTCAAGACCCCAGAGAGTATCCTTATACGGATGAATTCGGAAATGAAATCGGAACAACTGTTTATGGATATGGTGCGACGAATGCTGTGTTTGCTCATGAATTCGGTCACTCCATGGGTTTAGTCGATTTGTATAATACTTATACTTCTTACCCGATGGTTGGATATTTTGATATTATGGATAGCGGAGGAGCCGGAATACTGCAAAGTGAAGGTACAAGCGACGGAAAACTGTATAACATTGAAGGTGGACTTCCAGCCCTGCCGGGAGCTTTTTCCCGACTTCTGATGTTTGAGGATACCTTTAGAGAGCAAGGGATTCTCAAAGATGTAACAGAGCTTCAATTGGAAACGCCCTTCGAACTCTCCGCTGCAGAAACCAGAGTAAAACCGACAGATAAACTCAGAATCATTAAAATCCCGTTATCAGATATGGAATATGTGCTTTTGGAGCATAGAAGTGTTGACCCTGACGGAGATGGTGATACAGCTGTAAAAAGTGCTTTAAACCAGAGAGTTATCCTCTACCCCACTCCTCGAGCAGATAATTTTGATACTCCCAGTTATGAGTATGATTACCTGCTGCCTTCCTGGCAGAAATGGAATTCCACTGCCGGTTGGTATTACTCCTATGGT
>JAFGVF010000175.1 GCA_016938155.1 Candidatus Cloacimonadota bacterium | reverse complement strand
TGGAGGAAACGATGACAAAATGTTATCTGCTTCCATTGGTTCTACTCCTTCTATCCTTCAATATATGGGCGGATGGGGTACAACCAATGGGTGCCGGAACAACGGCAGACCCTTATCAAATTGCTTCGCTGGATAATCTTCTTTGGATGTCCACCACCCCCGATTGTTGGAGCAGTCACTTCATTCAAACCAATGATATTGATGCTTCAGATACAATCAACTGGAATAATGGAGGGGGATTTCATCCCATAGGGAACGAGTTCACCTATTTAAATGATCCAATGGATGAAATAGATTTCTGCGGTTCATATAATGGGATGAATCATACAATCAGCTCCTTGAATATTATTCAAACAAACACTTATTTTCAGATTTGTACCGGTTTATTCTCCGGAGTGAATGGTTCTACGATTGAGAATCTTAACCTCTATAATATAAACATTACAGGTAATCGTTACACTGGCAGCATAGCCGGAGTTTGCATTAATACAACCATTAGAAATTGTAACATTTCCGGCTCTATATCAAGCGACCCATCTATTGCAAGTGGAGGTCTTGTTGGTAGAAGTGAGCAATCTTATTTTCATCATTGTAATGCTGATATTACAATTAATGGTGATTATATGACCGGTGGTATTGTTGGTTCCAATTATCATTCTCGAATTCAAGATTGTAATGTTACTGGTTCTGTACTGGGTGACTATTATACTGGTGGATTTGCCGGTGAAAATGTCTTTTCTAGTGTGATTAACAGATGTAGTAATTCAGCTGTTGTAGGTGGGAATGAATTTGTTGGTGGTATCGCCGGTACAAACTCCGATTCTATGGTTAGTTATTCTCACAACACTGCTGATTTAGTCGGGTTTTGGGTTCTTGGTGGGATAGTTGGCATCAATATGTACCATTCTACCATAACAAATTGTTCTAATACAGGTTACCAGAGTTTAGACGATTATAGTTATGGAATGGTTGGCGGTATTTCGGGATTGAATACAACCGCCACTGTAAGTCTTAGCAATAATTCCGGCAACATTCGAGGATGTCGAGCCGGAGGAATTGTGGGAGAACAGGAAGCTCAGGCTGTAGTCGTCAATTGCTTCAATACCGGTAATATTTCCGGTGGGGAAAGTTCAGGAGGTATTACAAGCTATGCTTGCTATGAAGCAACTGTTAGAAATTGTTACAATACCGGTAATATCTATGGATGGAGTACGCATGCAGGAGGTATAGTTGGTGAAGTTATTGCTTCTCCCACAATTGATAATTGCTTCTATGATAAACGAACTGCGTTGATTAACGATACAAACAAACCTACAATTGGTGCTCTTGAACCTGATATGTATCGGGAGTGGATAAATAACGGATTATCATTGGATATTGAAAACTATATGGAAAGACATGGTGATGCTTACATTATCTCTTCTGTTGAGGATTTAAAAACAATGAATGCTTTTTCACAGTCGAACTATAGCTTTATTCTTACTACCAATTTGGATTTATACGATGATCAAGGTTTTTTCGTTCCATATTTTTCAGGTAGTTTTAATGGAAATGGGCATACTATTTCCAACTTATCTATTAGTTCCTGGAATAATCAATTTGCTGGATTGTTCGGAATTATTAGTAACTCAACCATTTGTAATTTAAGTATAATAAATTCTCATGTACATGGATATTATGGAATTGGCGGTCTTGCCGGGTTAGCGGAGTCATCAATTATAACCAACTGTTTTACATCCGGCAATGTATCAGGCAGTTATTATTCTGCCGGATTTGTTGGAATTAACAACTCAGACATTTCTAACTGCTACTCAGCTTGTTCTGTCAATGGAATCTACGGGAAAGGATTTTGTCGTTCCTATTATCCAGTTAGTGTTAACAATTGCTTTTGGGATATTGAAGCTTCAGGACAAACAACAAGCGACGGAGGTATCGGTTTGACAACTGCTGAGATGCGGACACTTTCCACTTATCTTGATGCGGGATGGGATTTTGTTGATGAGACTGATAACGGAACAGATGACATCTGGGATATGAACTTTATGATTAACAATGGCTATCCTTTTCTGATTTCTCTTTCTGGAGTAAACATTGAAGAAATGAATAATCCTGATCTACTTAACTTATCCACTCTTATCGGGAACTACCCCAATCCTTTCAATCCCGAAACAACTATCAATTTCTCAATCTCAAAGAACAGTAATGTTGATTTGAGTATATACAACATTAAAGGACAGAGAGTGCGTATTCTAACCAATCAACAATATCCATCAGGTGAACACTCTATTGTTTGGGATGGCAGTGATGATTCAGGAAAGAATGTCGGCTCAGGCGTCTATTTCTATAGGTTATCAATAAACAATTTGACAGTTTCAACCATGAAATGTATTTTGATGAAGTAAATTAGCAATGCAACCCGTGTTACGCACGGGTAGTACTTTGATCTTTAAAAGTAATCTCGTGCATAGCACAAATAAACTATGGAGGAAACGATGACAAAATGTTATCTGCTTCCATTGGTTCTACTCCTTCTATCCTACAATATATGGGCGGATGGGGTACAACCAATGGGTGCCGGAACAACGGCAGATCCTTATCAAATTGCTTCTCTGGATAATCTTCTCTGGATGTCCACCACCCCCGATTGCTGGAGCAGTCACTTCATTCAAACCAATGATATTGATGCTTCATTATCTCATTCCATGCAGATTCAACCTATCGGTTTTGTTGCCTATGCTTCATACTACTTCTGTTATCCAGATACAGCATTGTTTACCGGTCATTATGATGGTCAGGATTATGCAATAGATTCATTGTACTTTGAAGCAACTGATATAAACAATTATGGGGGATTCTTCTCAGGAATAGATAATGCCCATATCGAAAACTTGCATATTACTAATGCAACTTTTATCTCTCAATATCCTGGTGGTATCACCGGATATGCCAGAAACTCTGAGATATCAAACTGCTCTTTCTCAGGTGAAACACCTGTAGTTGCCGGCATTGCTTATATTGCATGTAATAGTACAATCTTTGGATGTGTTAACTATGGTAACACAGGAGTTGCCGGTATTTGTGCTAGGAATCAACAAAGCAGAGTAACCAACTGCATAAATGAAGGTGTCATTTCAGGACCTTCCTGGGTAGCTGGCGGTATTGTTGGATGGAATGTAAGTGGAAGTATTGTAACAAACTGTGTTAACAATGGCTTACTAACATCTGCCAGTACTTTTGGTGGAATTGTTGGAGAAAATGATGGGTCGATAATCAGCAATTGCATTAACAACTCAATAGTTCCAAGTGCAAATGAAGCCGGTGGTATATGCGGTTTCAGTCATAATTATGCAACTATTACCAACTGCGTTAATAATGCAGAGATAGGTGGAGAATGGACAGTAGGTGGAATTGTTGGTGTCATTCATAATTCCAATGTAAGTTTGTGTACTAATCATGGGAACTTGACTTCCACCGGGGGTGGTATCGTAGGTACTGTTTTCTCAAGTTCACGAATCAGTCATTGTGTAAACACCGGAAATTTTGATTCAGTTTACTCAAGTGGAATTGTAGGTAATTGTTTTTCTTCAGACGATATTGAGTTCACCAATAATCATTATAATTACGCATCAGTGCTGTTTGATGGCTGTAATATGTATACTATAGGAGCATTGGAAGATGCACTCTTTCAGGATTGGATCAGTAATGATAAGAGACTGAATATCGATAACTATTTTGAACGAAGCGGTGATGAATATGTGATTTCTTCATTAGATGACTTGAAAACCATGCTGGCTTTTTCACAATCTGATTATAAGTTTATTCTGGTTTGCAATCTTGATTTATCTGATGAGCCTGAATTCTTTATCCCCTATTTTTCAGGAAGTTTTAACGGGAATGGACACTCAATATCAAATCTTAATCTTAGCTCTTCAAACAGGTCTAATATAGGTTTGTTTGGCATACTTTATAATGCCACAGTAGAAAGACTGGCTGTAGATAATATACAGATTCAGGGCAACAGTAATCTAGGCGGAATTTCAGGATTTACGAATAACACTACAATCCGAAACTGCCATGTGAATGGTAGTATAGGCGGATGGAGGTACATCGGAGGATTGGTTGGTAAGAACGGAGGTGAGATAACATACTGCTACAGCAAATGCCAGGTGAATGGAGATATGTATCTTGGCGGTTTAATCGGGTCTGACAATTCAGGTAATGTCATGCAATCCTTCTGGGATGTAATCAGTTCAGGGCAAACAGCAAGCGACGGAGGTATAGGTTTGACAACTGCTGAGATGCGGACGCTTTCCACTTATCTTGATGCTGGATGGGATTTTGTTAATGAGACTGATAACGGAACTGAAGACATCTGGGATATGAACTACATGATTAACAATGGCTATCCTTTCCTAACTACTGAAGCAGTCGTTGCCAATATCGAAAATGGTATTCTTCAATCACTAGGGAAAGATATACTTATCGGAAACTATCCAAATCCCTTCAACCCCGAAACAACTATTAAGTTCTCTATCTCAAAGAGCAGTGATGTGGATTTGAGTATATACAACATTAAAGGACAGAGAGTTTGTACTCTTGCCAATCAACAATATCCATCAGGTGAACACTCTATTGTTTGGAATGGCAGTGATGATACCGGAAGGAGTGTTGGTTCTGGGATATATTTTTATAAGCTCTGTGTTGATGGTCAGGTAGTATCAACCAAAAAATGTATTTTGCTGAAGTAACTTGACAATTAGAATAGTGTTGAGACGCAATAACTTGCGTCTCCTTTCTTTTTGTTCGATTATCCTCGCCCCACAATTGCTTTGCTCCTTGCGGTGCAAATCCAATAAG
>JAFGVF010000174.1 GCA_016938155.1 Candidatus Cloacimonadota bacterium | reverse complement strand
TGATATTAGACTCAAAAGTAGCATCAGTAGCGGGTATATAGGATGCTCCCATTGCAAAAACACCTTTTTTCCAATAAACACCCGGCTGAACTCTGAACGCATAGGTGTTAATATCATTTCGGGCAAACTGATTTCGACCATAAACCACATTATCTTTTAATGTGTAAAAATGATTCAGGACATTTAGCCCAAAAGAGAAGTCGTTCCATTTATATGACCCTGTGAGTGTAAGAACATAATCGCTAATAGAGGGAAATCTATTCTCAAAGTTACCAGGTTCCTGCATCAGTACAATAGAAATTCTATCGAATTCCATCGACTTAACTCCTGAGTATGAAACTCCTAAGTCCCAGTGGCTACCAAAATGTTTACTGACTCCCAACATTCCGAGAAAACCGTTACTCACAAATTCCTTCTCAGTTGCGGTATTCATATCATTGATCGGAGTCTTAACCAAAAACTCACTGTACATGTAATCACTCTCTGTTTTAAAAGCAGCCGGATTTAAGTGAATGTTTTCAATATTACCCATCACTGATGTGCCGGTATAACCTCTGCCGATATTGGCAGTTCCGATATAATTATCTGAGTAGTAATCATAGAAACTCTGTAAATACCACGGAGATGTGAAATCGATAGGGTCAGCTCCCAAAAGAGTTACGAAAAACAGTATAATGAGTACAAAGATTGAATTTCTCATTTAAAAAACCTCCATTCCTAACGGAAAATAGTTTGCTTTCTATCAGGACCGACAGAGATAATCGTTGCCGGTATTCCCAATAATTCCTCAATTCTTTTAATATAATTTTTAGCATTTTGCGGAAGTGCATCGAACTCTGTCAAGCTTGAAATATCTTCTTCCCATCCCGGCATTTCTTCATACACCGGTTCAACTTCGGCAAGAATTCTTACTTCAGCAGGGAATTCTTTGATGATTTCATCTTTATATTTGTATCCTGTGCATATCTTTACATCTCCAACACCGGTTAATACATCCAGTAATGTCAATGCCATTTCATCGACTCCGTTCAGCATTGCCGTATAGCCTGAAGCGACTGCATCAAACCAACCGCATCTGCGTGGTCTGCCTGTTGTAGAGCCAAATTCATGCCCTTGTGTTCTTATCTGATCTCCTGTTTTATCAAGTAGTTCAGTGGGGAATGGACCCTCGCCGACTCTGGTAAAATAGGATTTATAAACACCGATTATTTTATTGATTTTATTGGGAGGTACTCCGCAGCCTATGGAAATCCCTCCTGAAACTGTATGCGAGGAAGTTACATAAGGATAGCTCCCATAAGTAATATCAAGAAGAGAGCCTTGAGCACCTTCGAATATTATCTCTTTACCTGCTTTTATTTGCTCGTTCAGATAGTATGGTGTCTGCTTAACATAGGGCTTCAGATATTCGGCAGCGACTTGCAGTTCTTCCACAATTTCTTTAAGCTCAGTCTCGGTTAGATTTCTGTCATGGCTTTGATAAATCTGTATCAACATTGACTTTAAGGTCACTTCATCATAGAGATGATATATTTTAAGTCCGGTTCTGGCAACAGCATCAGCATAAGCAGGACCGATTCCTCGCTTTGTTGTTCCAATCTTATTGCCGTTTGTTCCTTGCTCGGACTTGCAATCCAAATCCTTATGCAGATCAAGCACAAGGTTTGCTCTGGGGTCAATCAGCAATCGGTTGCTGAAGTCAACTCCCCTTTCTTTCAATCCCTGCATCTCATCTATCATTTCAAAGGGATTAAGAACGACTCCCGGAGCAATTACACATATTATTTTTGGATTTACAATTCCTGAAGGAACCATGTGTAAAATGTATTTGTCATTATCGATAATGATTGTATGTCCGGCATTGCTTCCACCTTGGAAACGAACCACAATATCCGCATTAGCTCCCAATACATCCACTATCTTTGCTTTCGCCTCATCACCCCACATGCAACCAAGTATTGCAGTTGAACTCATTAATTCTCCTTATTCCTGTATCATCTCGATACCATTTAATTCAATATCATTCTATCTTTAGTGGAAAGATTTATCCATCCAACAAGACAAAATGCCGGCTCATCAATCAATGTCAATCTTATTATCGGAGAAATATCTTTGTTCGCTCTGCCTCGAATTTATCTGCTTGTATGGGTAAGATTTCCGGTATGTTTACAACTACTTTTCAAATAGGGAGCAGCTATTTTCTTTTCAGCAAACCTTTACAAAATTGCACACAGTGGTATTTGCAACAACTTAGCTCCATTATTTGTCACTTCAGGACACTTTACCTTTTGCTTGCTTCAATTATCATTTTTCCGACTAATATGTCCACACAGTGGAGTTTTCAATGACTTAGTAGTATTTTATGTCCTTTTATCCCGCCCATAGCCATCTATTCATCAACAGGCATTTTTCCCACTGCTCACTCACTGTCCACCCACTGCCACAGTGGGTGGACAGTGAGTGAGCAGTGGAAAAACAGTGGAGAGATTCTTATTTGAAGAACGGGAAATAAGAAAGAAAATATGATGCAGTTTAAACAAGATTGTGGAATAAAGTGATAGGTAATTAGGAGAAAAATTAACAAAAATGCTGTTTCTTGTATTCTGCTTTTCAGAGTAAAAACACAAAAGGGCTGACTTGCGTCAACCCTTAAAAGTGGTACACCTGTAGGGACTCGAACCCTAGACCCGCTGATTAAGAGTCAGCTGCTCTACCAACTG
>JAFGVF010000173.1 GCA_016938155.1 Candidatus Cloacimonadota bacterium | reverse complement strand
TAATCCAACTACACCGGTTGTTGAAGAGGTTGTACATTTGACAGATGAATTTCTTGCCTGCTATCCGAATCCTGTACGGGTGAAGGTGGGGAATGCTATATTCAAGTACTATGCTGTCGAGACCGGGCAAGCGGAACTACGGGTTTATAATGTGAAAGGGCAATTGGTTCGAAGTATTAAGACACCAACACAACCTAAGGGTAAACGCACTATCTTTTGGCATTTGACCGACCAGCGGGGCGTGCATGTGTCATCCGGGGTATATCTGTATAAGTTACTGCAGAATGGAAAGGAGATAGGGACGGGGAAGATAACGGTAATTAAAAATTAATAATCTAAAGTCTATAGTTTACAGCTAATAGCTAATAGCCTATAGCTAAAAAGCAGAATATTTAGAGACCGGAGATACATCAAGATTAATGGATTGCTGATTGGAAGTAGGATACGCATCTTTTCTTGTCCTCTTATCTTCAGTGGCAATTCTTGCGGTGTATAGAGTATATGTTTAATTCAAATTCCATCTTGTTAATATTATAAATCAAATATTCGTAAACTACCATTAGTTTAACCTGTTATTCCGGTTAAAACGCTCTCGTAACTATGCCACAATACTGTAACAATAAGAATCCCTACACCTATTCAATTATAAAAAACCCGTTCTGATTTCCCTTAGCAGTTAAAGAAAAGAAGCAGAGCATTAACTGGTTATTCTTTTGATAGAATGAGGCAAGTGTCATGGTTGCGGGATTGTCAGGTTTAATCTCCTGGAATCGTTGAGGTGAGAGTTTGTAAAGCTTGGTGCCTGATGCCCCACCTATCTCTTTATCGATCATCAGTAGAGTATAGAAGGTTTCATTACCTTTTTCAACAACAGAGAAATTGGTTGCTTTACCTGTTGGAACAAGGGTTTCATCTGTCACTTTAATCATCTCATCGAAGCTGATAATGTGGATATCTGCGTTACTGTCCAGCCAGTGCAAGCGGAGAGAATCGTCGTTAACGGTTAAATGACTCGGATTTTCAGCACTGCAGGAGTAAGAGTAAAGTTTGTCATTATTTTTAGTATAGATACCGCATGTTTTATCAGCTGAATTAAAGGTAACAAAGTAAGGTTCATCTTTAAAAGTAACGCAGCTACGATACTCATTTCCGGGCAGAACATTAGTGATAATAATATCCCAGTTTGGTTTCAGGAGCATATAACCCGTTTCATTTTCAGCAGTGTTTCCACAAATCAGTAGATTTTTCTCGGTAAGCTGTAAAAGCTCTATTCCCTGAATATTGAATTCCTTTTGTTTTAGGAGTTTACCGTTGTAATCGAAATTCATCAGCAGGGACTGGTGGCTTTTCTTGTTTTTCAATAAAAGGATGAAACTTTCACCCAGATCAATACTATCTGTAAAAATCAAGCTGTCACCCAGTGCCTTTTCAAAATGAATATTATTACTAACATCCGTAATTAAAAGATAAGTACTGTATGGATTTGATGCTAAATCGTACGCGACTATACCGATACCTTCATCACCTGCAGATACAATTCTTTCGTATGCTATAAGCTTCTGGGGGATAGGGGGTTTGCTGCAACCAAACAGAGTAGCGATGATTAAAATAAATACTATTAAATATTTCATAATAACTCCTTATTTAAGCTCAACAATACGGTTTTTGATTGTATTGGCTGGATTGTAGGCGACTGAAAGTAAGGTGTCTTCAAAATCATAAGGCTTTGTAAGTAAGGAATTTTTCAACTCAGGACTTGTAATCTTGTTTAGCTCACGATTCTTCAATCTGTAAACAGCTGAATGGCTTCTTTTCCCAACCGTGTGTGTAATATAGTAGAAAGAATCATCAGATGCGAGAGTAACATCAAAGTAATCCGCTTTTTCTATTTTATGTCTTTCCGTGGTTTCAAGTCGATTTAAAATATTGAACGAGACAACAACGAGTTCTTTGGAAGATGACTGATAATGAAGTTGAATCATGTTTCGTAAGGTAGTCAATGAGCAATTACTCCCGTTCGGATTATCGAACTCATAGAACGGCTCCATGTTTCCAGTATAGATATGGCATTTACTCCCTTCATCATCCATTGAAACATAGGTCAATCTACCTTCTGTCAAAACAGCATCAAAGAGATATTTCCCTTTCAGATGAATGATTTTAGAGGGTTCCCAGAATGCATCCAGCGTAATCACGGCAGGTTTATCGGCTGAATCATATCCCGGTATGACATATCCACCCTGAGGATGCAGAAGCAACCGTTCTGCCTGAAAATCCAAAGTCTGCTTCTTTACTACTAAGCCATCTTCATTGATAAGAGTCAGCAGAGACTGTTTGTTTCCAGTTTTGAAAAGAATTACCAGATTTGGGTCAAGGTTGGCATATCCTTTCATAAACAGCTCATCTCCGATAAATCTTTGTTCCAGAATCATCGAATTGGCATCAGTTGTAACAAGGTATGTCTTCTGCGGTTTTGTACTGAGATTGTAACCAATCGTCCTGAAATTGTCTTTCACCGACAAAATCTCTGAAAGGAGAAAAATATCACCTGTTATGACATTTCGCTTGCATCCCGTTGTGAAAATCAGTAGAACAAGAATGATAAAATATATCTGTTTTTTAAACTGCAT
>JAFGVF010000172.1 GCA_016938155.1 Candidatus Cloacimonadota bacterium | reverse complement strand
GATGTAATTCACACGATAACAGATAACAATGAGTTTCTTGAGATTCACAGAAACTTCGCTCAAAACATTGTTGTTGGTTTTGGTAGGATGAATGGTTACTCAGTCGGTTTTGTTGCTAATCAACCAAAGGTGTTGGCAGGAGTTTTAGATATAAATGACTCCAATAAAGCTGCACGCTTTATCCGCTTTTGTGATGCTTTCAATATTCCACTGGTTGTGCTTGAAGATGTACCAGGATTCCTTCCCGGACAGAATCAGGAGCATAACGGAATTATTCGTAACGGAGCGAAGCTGCTTTATGCCTTTGCTGAAGCTACGGTTCCCAAGATAACGATAATCATAAGGAAAGCCTATGGCGGTGCTTATTGTGTTATGAATAGCCGTCACATGAAGGCTGATATAGTTTATGCCTGGCCATCTGCTGAGATTGCCGTGATGGGACCTGCCGGAGCTGTTGAAGTCATCTTCAGAAAAGAAGCCATTGACTCAAAAGACCCCAAATCGGTACTTATTGAGAAAGAAAATGAGTACAGAGATAAGTTTGCAAATCCCTATAATGCAGCAGAAAGAGGCTATATTGACGATATTATCGAGCCATCCAGAACCCGTTTCAGAATCATCAGGGCACTCGAGATGTTGGCTAACAAAAAAGACACGATTCCTGCCCGTAAACATGGAAACATTCCTCTATAGGGAAGCATGATGAAAAGATATGTTATAATCATTTCCCTGCTTTTATTGGCGTCACTCGCCTTTTCTGAGGAAGCATCTAACCAGGGTGTTTTCATTAAAGGCAAATTCAGTGGAATTAAGCAAACCATTGAAGTTAAGGAGACTGATAACCTGCTGAAACTATGCTCTGAAGTAAACATCCCGATTAAAAAGGTGAAATCCATTCTGCATAATGAACTGGAAGCTTATAACTCGTTAAATGGTAAAGATTGGAAAAACTTTAACAGGGAATGGGATGTACTTACTCTGAAAGAGCTTGGGATTACTGCTGAACGGTTCAAAGAGGTTTATGAGAAATTCACTCATGATCGTTATATTTTCGGTAGCAGTATCACATGGGTGGGACTCAGCGTTGTATTCTTCAGTTTGTTTCTTATTAATGCCATCATCGGGCTTTTTAAGCATATAAACTATGAGAAACCTCCCAAATCAAACAAGAGTGTAGCTACACCACTCGGAACCATAACGGGACCGGCTGAAGAAATGAGTTCCAACACTATTGTAGCCGTGATTATTGCTCTTCATAAGTACCGTAGTGAAATTGAAGAGCGTAAGAAATTAATGCTTACTTTTAAACGAGCTCAAATTTCCTTATGGGGAGCTCCACATAAATCCGATATGCCAAATAACAACTTTATTCAACCTGCAAGAGGTAAAAGATAATGAAAAGATATAACCTTAAGATAAACGGCGAAAAATATAATGCCTACATCGTCAGTTTTCATGAAAATGGTGCCGTTGTAGAAGTAAATGGTAATAAATTCTCTGTTGAGTTTGTTAACGATGATTGCAACACAATCCCCGTTATCGAAAGAACACAGAAAGAGCTACCGGAAGTTCCGAGATTCAAAGAACCTACTGCTGAAGACGGTAAAATTTTCTCCCCAATCCCGGGAGTGATCGTGAAATCATTAGTTTCAGAAGGCGACAATGTAAAGAAGGGACAACCGGTTATCATACTTGAAGCCATGAAAATGGAATCAGAAATTCCTGCTCCGGTTAGCGGAAAAGTTGAGAAGATTCATGTGAAGGATAAAGCTCCGGTTCAGGAAGGTCAACTCCTTGCTTCGATTATTCCTGATGCTTCAAATCAACCGGTTCAACAACCAAAACCGACTAAACCACAACCTGAAAAAGCATCTCCCGTTAAGCAGCAACCAATTTCTTCTCCAGCACCTGCAACTTCTGCAAAAGGACATATTACTGCACCAATCCCGGGTACGATTCTAAGCTTAAAAGTTAAAGTTGGAGATAGAGTTAATGTCGGTGATGTCGTAATGATTCTGGAAGCTATGAAAATGGAGTCCGAAATCTCTTCCGAATACTCAGGAACAGTTACTCGCATAAACTTCTCTAACGGTGAAGCCGTACAAGAAGGTGATGTGATGATAGAACTGGGAGATTAACATTATGCAGGAAATGGTGAATTTCTTCCATACAACCGCCTTTGCTAATTTCAACATCGGCTACTTATCTATGATTATCATAGGTTCCATTTTTATTTATCTGGGAATAGCCAAGCATTATGAACCGCTCTTGCTCGTTCCTATCGGATTCGGAATAGTTGTGGGTAATATCCCCGGTATCTCATTGCAGGGACAGAGTGTCTATGACCATGGTTCTGTGATGTATTACCTGTATCAGGGTGTCAGCAGAGGTTATTATCCTCCTCTCATCTTCCTCGGTATCGGTGCGATGACTGATTTCTCGACTCTGATTGCGAACCCTAAGCTGATACTGCTTGGTGCTGCGGCTCAAGCAGGTATTTTCATTACCTTTATCGGTTCGCTCCTTTTAGGTTTCAACCTCATGGAGTCGGCAGCAATCGGTATTATTGGTGGGGCAGATGGTCCAACCTCAATCTATATCGCTTCCAAGCTTGCCCCGCATTTGTTAGGTGCAATCGCTGTGGCAGCATATTCATATATGGCTCTGGTGCCGGTTATTCAGCCTCCGATTATGAAGCTTTTGACTACCAAGAAAGAACGCATTATCAAAATGAAAACACCCCGAATGGTGTCCAAACGGGAAAAGATTATCTTCCCGATAGTCGGCTTATTGATCACAACCTTCATTGCACCGGGTGGTATTGCCTTGCTCTCGATGCTATTCTTCGGCAATCTACTCAAGGAATGTGGCGTTACAGAGAGATTGGCAAACACAGCAAGAACATCTCTGAATGATATTGTTGTCATTCTATTGGGCTTCACAGTCGGTGCGAGCACCAATGCCCAGTATTTCCTCAATATCACTTCAATAAAGATATTCATGCTCGGAGCCTTCTCTTTTGCTGTAGCTACCGCCTTTGGTGTACTTTTCGCTAAATTCATGAATCTCTTCCTTAAAGAAAAGATTAATCCACTAATCGGAAATGCCGGTGTATCCGCTGTTCCGGATTCAGCCCGTGTTTCGCAGATTGTTGGACAGGAATATAACAAATCCAACTACCTGCTCATGCATGCGATGGCTCCCAATGTAGCCGGTGTTATCGGCTCAGCTGTTGCTGCCGGTGTGATGTTGGGTATCCTTGGACAATAATAGTCATTGAAATATTGTAGAAAAGTCCGCTAAATGCGGACTTTTCTTTTTTGCATTAAAATAAATAAGCATTTGCTAAGCTATGAAATTCCATTGACACAATATCTGAACACTCATATATGACTGTGACAATCTAAATTATTAGTATAAGGAGAGATATATGAGTTCTGACATAAGGGTCAGATTTGCTCCAAGCCCAACAGGATACCTGCATTTAGGGGGATTACGCGTTGCTTTATACAACTATGCCTTTGCCAAACAACACAACGGTACATTCATTTTACGCATAGAGGATACTGATCAAGCTCGCTTGGTTGAGGGAGCAGTGGATAATTTAGTCAGTTCTTTGCAAACCATGGGCATTGATTTTGATGAAGGTCCAGGAAAAGGAGGAGCTTATGCACCTTATTTTCAGTCTGAGAGATTGGATATTTATCGCAAATATGTAGATGAATTACTGGAGAAGGGACATGCCTATTATTGTTTCTGTACAAAAGAAACTCTTGATGAGATGAGAGATAAGGCACAGGCTGAGAAGAATTTCTTTAAATATGACCGACGATGTCATCGACTTTCCAAGGAAGAAATTGAGGCTAAGCTGACCGCGGGAGAACCTTATGTAATTCGGCTTAAAATGCCTGATGACCGTGTCTTTGCGTTTAATGACCTCGTGAGGGGAGATGTGAGTATTGATGTGAACCAGATAGATGACCAGGT
>JAFGVF010000171.1 GCA_016938155.1 Candidatus Cloacimonadota bacterium | reverse complement strand
TAATGAGCCCTTTTTCATTTATAAATAGATAAGATTTAGTGCAATGGGTGAATGAAAAGTCCGGAGCGTAGCTTCGGTTCGAACCAGGTTGAATTCGGAAGCATCATCAGAATGCAACGATTGATTATGAAGCATGGACTAATCTGTTGACTGATTCTAAATACCTCATTTATTGTAATTGTGTGGAATATGATAAGAAAATTATAGTGCTGTGAAGGTCAGTTGATTTTCGGGAGAAACAAAATGACAGATTTAGCTGTAATATCAAAAAGAATAGAAAGTTTTAACAAAGCCTTAAAAGAGAATGATCAGGAAACTATCATCTCCATTGGACAAGATCTCATAAAACAATACCAAAAAGAAAATAAACCTGAAGAAAGTGTTGTGTATGCTGAAACAATCCTACCATTTCTTACTAATCCAGGTAAAGAGATTGATTTAGCAGGTACATTAAATTTCTTAGGAAAATACTATTGCCTTAAAGAAGAGTTCGATAAGGCTGAAGATTTCCTGAATAGAGCACTTAGCATATGTCAAAGATTTGAGCTTGAGCTAGTTTCAGCTGAAGTGAATTGTGACTTAGGTCTTCTTTTTAGAAACAAAGGTATATTCGATATTGCTGTTCAATATTTAACTAATTCTATTGAAATCTTTAATCAGCACAAGAATGATAAGATTTTCATCAATGACAGAAATTTATTGTTTAGCTACATAAATGCCATAGAAGCTTGTGGAATTATCTATAGCCAGTTAAAACAATATGAAGAATCTATAAGCTATTTTAAGGATGCATTAATCCTTAAAGAGAAGTATTTAGGAGATTCAGGAAAGATATCTGCACTCATGAATTTGGGTGCAACATATAGCAACTTTGATATCGATAAAGCTCAAGAATATTATCTATTAGCATTGCAAGAAGTGAATAGTGCCACTCCTTCCCAACATAAAGTAGTGTTATTGAATAATCTTGGTGGATGCCTTGAAGACAAGAAGCAATATGATGAAGCATTAAAATACTATCAAAAAGCTTTAAAATTGCTAAATGAATCCGGATTGATTAGATATAAAGCACCAATATTGAAACATATCTCTTCCATTCATTATCTTCAGGGAAGATATGACCAAGCTTTGAAAGTAATCGAATATGGGCTCGAACTATCAGAGAAGTCTAAAACTACTTATGAAATGAAGGATTGTTACAAGTTAATAAGTGATATCTATATTGCAAAAAATGACTTCAAAATTGCGATGAGCTATAGATCAAAGTATGATGAAATAAAAGATGAGTTATATCAACAAGATTTAAGAACTCAGCTGTCTGCACTCCAAACGAAATACAAGAAATCAACAATAAATATAAACAACCTGCGTAAGGAAAAATCCTTAATATCAGAAGAGCTCAAAAAGGCAATGAGTACTGACTTTATTGGAGAAAGCGACAGTATAAAAGAAGTTAGGAGATTAGCAATAGAGGCCGCTGCATATAAAGACACCCGGGTTTTAATAACCGGTGAAAGTGGCGTTGGAAAAGAGATTATTGCAAGACTGATTCACTATTCCGATACTATAAGAACTGGTCAATTTGTCGATGTGAATTGCTGTGCAATCCCTGATACTATGGCTGAAAGTGAGTTCTTTGGGTTTTTAAAAGGATCCTTTACCGGAGCAATCCAAAATAGAACCGGATATTTTGAACAGGCAGATAATGGGTCATTATTCCTTGATGAAATTGGAGATATGCCACTGAGTTTACAAGCCAAACTCTTAAGAGTATTAGAGACAAAAGAGATTAAGAAATTAGGTTCCAATAAATCTACTTCTGTCAGTTTTAGATTGATTTCAGCAACTAATAGAGATTTAAGCGAGCTTATCAAGAGTAATAAGTTTCGGGGTGACTTGCTGTTTCGAATAAACACTATTGAAATTAATATACCCCCATTAAGAGAAAGAAAAGAGGATATCGAACCTCTGTTAAATCATTTCCTGAAACAATTCTCTTCCAAAATGAATAAACCTATACCACTTTACCCGGATGATTTGATTGCTTGTCTCCAGAAATACGAGTTCCCAGGAAATGTTAGAGAACTAAAGAATATGGTTGAGCGAACTCTAATATTTTTAAAAGGTAACCAGATATCAGTAGAAGACTTCACAAAGCAGATGCATTTGAAGGAAAATAACCTCCTTAAGTCATATACAGATAAATGCTATAGTATTAAGGATCTCGAATCTCAGCTTATTCTTGATACTTTAGAAGTTTGTAATGGAAACCAGACTAAAGCTGCAAAACAGATGGGTATTTCATACTCCACTTTTAAAAGAAAATACAAGAGAATCCAAGAGCGAAGCTCTTCTTAGTTAATAAGATTATCCATCGATAGGCTCAATATGCAAGGTCATTTTGAGCCTGTAGTTCATTTTGAACCATTAATTATTCAGATCCCTCTTTGTTATTGCTTCCCTAACTTGCTGCAAGCAATTCAGTTAACTATTTCTCTTTAAGAAAGCTCTATCTGGAACAATCAATGCACTTACTAAATGTATGAAAATAAGTAATGGAACTAAGAAGTTAGATGATTATTCTGATATGATTAAGCATATCATCAATGTCAGTGAAATTGTGAAAATAAGCTGTGAAGGAAATGACAGCTATTGTTTCACAATAACACTCGAAAATCACAATTGTGTTAATGTTGTTAGAGAAGTTACACAATCGAATGATACGAAAATATATGAAGAAATTAATCACTACCGAGAATCAATATTATCTGACCTTAAAAGCTCCAAAAAAATTAATCACAAAAATGAAGAGAGGTAATTTATGAAGAAACTCAGTCTTTTTGTTGTCATATTGTTAGCATTATCAATATGCAGGGCACAAAATTCAGCATCTGCAACTTACACATCAGGAGATGTACAATTGGTATATCACTGGGAAAATCCTACTCCTCCGTCTCCTTCCCAAACACCATTGTCGTTAAATGTTTCAGTTCCTTTGGGTGCAAGAATAACATCGGTTGATGTCTCTTATGATATTAGAACTGATGTCCCAAATGGGGCGCAAAATACTCTTTCATATCTTGAATGTACAAGCGATGGGGGAACTTATGAAACTTCGATGTCATCATCGAATAATGCATATTCTCCTGTTACTGTTCACTTTTCAAGAACAGGACTCAACATCGCGAACAATGTAATAGGTGGTGGCGATATTTCGTTTACTCTTCATCCCTTTGATGAACAAGGTGGCTGGTGTATTAGTTATGTTGCTAACAATACTTTTACAGTAACTGTTCATTATTCAGATCTGTTTGATTTAGGTGAATTTGTAGGCCAAGCTAATGGAGTTGGTGAAGTAATACTCAATTGGCAAAATAATAATAATCCTGCAAACACTCTGATTGTTACAAATTCTGTTGAAGAATTTGTTGATCCGGTAGATGGTGTTACATATTCCGTCGGTGACAACATCGGAACTGCAACTGTATTATACTACGGAACAGGTAATCAGTTTAATCATACCGGAGTT
>JAFGVF010000170.1 GCA_016938155.1 Candidatus Cloacimonadota bacterium | reverse complement strand
TAATTTTTTGTATAATTTCTGAATAACCCAAGGTATTCACTTGTACACAATTTCAGGTGATTCCCACTAGTGACGAAACAATTGCCGAAATTCCAGAGAAGGTTCCAGATCGTACTTGATATGCAGAAGATTTTTATACTGATCATAGTATTGACGAGCCTGCGTCGGCCTGTTCATAGATAAAAGTACTTTAACCAACCTGAGATTTACTTCCTCATTCTCAGGGAGTAATTGCAAAAAATCAGAAAGTATTTCCACAGCCGCGTCTCGTGTTTTATATCTGAGAGCAAGGTCGGTTAGTGCGAGAACAATTCTTGTAGCCTTGCGCTCGTAGTACAATCCCCGTTGATAAGCCCATGGATAGTCGTGAGCACCGAGATATCGTCCAGTATAAAGTTCAATTGCGGATTTTATCCCTTCATATGCCTCAAGATTATTATCCAAGGCAGTCTTGGCTGCCTCTCGAATCAACTGACTGTCCGATTCAATATGATCCATAAGAATTCTGTAGCTGCCACGATAGTGCTCCAGAATAGAAGTCTTTATGTATGGAAATAATGCTTTTTTTATATAATATATAGTTGAATGAAAGTTTAATACTGCTTTATCACCGGGAAAATCAAGCCACAGAGAGTCAATTATACTATTTCGACTGACAAACTCACCATCATTGTCCAGCAGGTAGGCAAAAAGCTCCTCTGCTTTTTGCGTTCTAAAATGAATTGGTTCACCACCTGTGGTAATCTGCATCCTTCCAAACATGCTCACCTTCAAACGAAGGATGGTCCCCGAATGATGGGTATTTATATGAATTCGTCTCAAGCTGGTTTTCAGCCGTTCAAGGGAAAAGGGCTTTAAAATATAATCAAGCGCATTTAATTCAAAGGCATCAACAGCGTAATTTTTGTAGGCTGTGATAAAAACAATTTCTAAAGCCGGCTGAATATCAATAAGCTGTGTGGCAAGCTCCAAACCGTTTATTTCCGGCATTTCAATATCAAGAAAAACCGCATCCACATGATTGTCACGAACAAAACTGATCGATTCCAGCGGATTGGTAAAAGCTTTAACTACTTCAGCCATTCCGCTTTTCTGAAGTAATTTATTGAGCCTGTCTACTGCAGGGCTTTCATCATCTATAATCACAATTTTAAGCATTGTAATCTTCTCCAATCTGCAGGGGAATATTGAAAGAAGCCGTGAACCCTTGTTGAGGCTTACTAGCTAGTATTAGTTCAGTCTGATAGATACGTTTCAACCTCCAATTAATATTCCATAATCCAATCCCCTTTCTCCCCGTGACAAGAATATTTTTGAGCCTATCCTCAGTGACACCTATACCATTATCCTCAACGCTGATGAATATACGCTTCTCCGCCGGAAGTTCTTTTACTCGCAGTATGATCTGCCCCTTTCCTGACTTTTTGCGAATCCCATGAACTACAGCATTTTCCACGAGAGGCTGAAGAATAAGTGGAGGCAGTTTAAACTGTAAACTGTGATCGATGTCATACACCATTTCAAGACCTGATTTAAATCTAGCCTTTTCCAACGAAATATATGCTTTGATTACTTCCATTTCTTGGGAAAACGGAATAAAGGACCGCAGAGCTTTAAGATCAAAACTCACTCTCAGGTATCTGCTTAAATGAAGAAGGAGTTTGGAAGCCTTATTGGGTTCGGAGTCACAAAAGGAAATAATAGTATTTAGAGAATTAAACAAAAAGTGCGGTTTAATCTGAGCCTGAAGAAACGCCATTTCAGCACGCAACGCTTTATCAGCAGAATTTTTCATCTCTAACAAAGTTTGTACTCTGGCAAGAAACTCCTCAGTCTCAAACGGTTTTGGAAGATAATCATTCGCTCCAGCCTCCAGACTCTTCAATATGTCTTCCCCCCAGTGTCGGGCGGTCATCATAAGAAGGGGAAGTTCTACAAGAGATTTATTCTCACGAATAATCTTTGTCGTCTCATAACCGGACAAACCGGCCATCATTACATCAAGAATTACCAGTGAAAACCCTTCATAGGAATTGATTAATCCCACCGCTTCCCCGCCGTTAAAAGCCGTTGACACTTCATACCCGCTCTGCCGCAGGAGAGCAACCGCTGATCGAATATTAATATAATCATCACCCACCACAAGGACATGTGGCGACTTTGACTTATCCCTGCCGATGATAGGGTTTTCTACACTATTCTGGGGTCTCGAAGTAAATGCAGATTCTCCTTGGTTACCCATGAAATCTTCAATAGGCGAGCTTATGTTCAGTATGGTCGATGCCAGCACCTGCTGAATCTCTGGCTCGTTCAGCATCTCTGCTGCAGGGAGTGAGAAATGAAAACTGGAACCGTAACCTATCCGAGATTCTGCCCACATTCTGCCTCCCTGAGTTTCTATAAGATAGCGCGACAGGGATAGTCCGATACCACTGGCAAAACCTTGTGTAAAAAGATATTTCTCCTCTTTCATTTCTACATTGAGTATTGCATCCAGCAGTGCGGCATCAATACCCCTCCCGGTATCAGTTACTGAGACATTCACAAATGAGTCAATTGATTCAGCTGTGATGGTGATAATACCGTTGTCAGTATGCTTCAGGGCATTGTCCATCAGGTTGTACAGAATCTGAGCCAAACGATTTTCATCTGCAAGGACCAACGGCAAGGTATCCGGGATATCAGTTTGTATCTTCAACCCCTTGGGGATGGCCAATACAGAAAACATTCCTAATATACTCCGATAGACACGGTTCAAATCCAAAGCTCGTATGGTGAGACTCAAATCTTCATTACGCAGCTTAACTATATCAAGAACATCATTGACTCTATGAGAGAGTCTCCGAGCACTTATCCGGATAAGTGATGCGGCCTCAAGCTGTACGGGGCTTATTGTTTTCGTGCCACCCATCAACAAGCTGTCAGATAGTGCAATAATACTACTCAGAGGAGTTTTTAACTCGTGTGAAGTATTCACTAAAAACTCATCCTTCAATACACTGAGGCGGATCAGTTCGCCGCTGAGTTTCTGCAACCGTCGTGTATTGAGTGCAAATCTGACCGCTATAACAGAAGACTGAATTAAAATTGATATAAAAATTGCAAACGATGTAGTTTCTCCGAGGTAGCTTTTTACCAGATTATTGTAGAATAAAATGTCAAATAGAGACATAATGGTTCCAAGATACCCGCACACGAAGATGATTCCGGCGCCTCTTTCAGAACGGAGCAAGGCTTTGAAGGCAATAAACAGCCCATAGAAGAGGGAAAATAACACGGAAATCTGAGCGTAGTTGATGATTGCGCTGACGAATCTGATCGGAATGATAATTGTATATACACTTAAAAGTAGTGCATTAACTACAACTCCCTTGATAATGACGTTTTTTCGGCCTTTCTGAAAAAGAGTATGTGATAAAAGGAGGAAGGTTGTTGCAATCCAGTGAAAGGAAATGTACTCAACTATAAACATAAACCGAAAGCAGACAATACTGGTAAAATCATATATCCGATAGTTGCCGGATACCAGGATCCTTACCAAGGCATTCAGCGCAAGGAGTGCCAGATAGAGGTGACTGCGGTCGGAGTGATCAAACCCAAAGACCAGCAGATGAAACAGTACCATGATCAAAAGTCCGCCAAGAAGGAAATAGTCTTTTTGCCGTAGTCTGTCGTGATACCCCTTCAAGGTCTGATACTCTCCCAATATCGGTTCATGCCACAATCCTCCTCGCGCATAGACAAAATTGGAAACCTGTATAATTATATGAAATGACTCATTGTTGGCTACAAAAGGGAAAAAACCTGTCTTATAAGAGGGAATATGCAGTGCTGCGCTATTTGATACCGAACCAGTGGTATGTACGAGTACATCATCTATAAAAACCTTGTTTGCCGTGGAGGTAGTAGGTACTATTAAACCGAGCTGTTTACCTGGAGTAACTCCAGATACCTCAACAACATAAGTGGCATACCCAAAGCCTGGGTGTTTCTCCTCTCCATTATACCTATTCCAGACCATAGGAACTTCAACAAATTCTTGGGCTGCAGTTCTACTCTGAAGATCATGGAAGGTGAGCAACTCTTCCCAATAGAACTCCCACTCACCCTGTAGCCTTGCCCCCCATGACTCTCCTTCTTCCGGGGAGATATGTATTACTCCTTCCCGTACATGAAGATTTTCACTGAAGGGAATTATGGAATTGAGAAGATATAAAAAAAAGACAGATGAAAGAATCAGAGAAATCAATACTATTCCATACCTGATATGCTTTTTCATTTATAACCGCCGCACTTTTCAGTTGCATATTCACTAATACTAACACCATCTCAAATGAATTGTATTATACGTTATAATAATAAACGGGGAATAAACATCGAGATTATTCGGTTGAGTAGAAGTTGTTGTCGTCCGGTATAAACAACCAAACGGGGCAGGTGAAAATAACTATAATAACTGAAAATCTGATATGATGTGACCTTAGTCAAGCAATATTTCTCAATACTTTCTTCGTTTTTAAACTCCGTCGTCGGAAAGAAAAGGGATTGATAGACGAGGCTCTTGCAAAATAGCAAAAGCCTGGTAATTTATTCTATTCTAAGCACTCCAAAGCACTTGCGGATGCACAGAATTGTCTAAAACATGCCCAAGTCGGGCAAAATATATGGAAATGGACCTGACAATCC